>JBGTCM010000146.1:0-11895 GCA_041748795.1 Pyrinomonadaceae bacterium | reverse complement strand
CCTTTAGAAATTGTTTTTGAAGATGACGATTTGGTAGTGGTCAACAAGCCTGCCGGGCTGGTTGTTCACCCCGCCGCGGGTGCTCCCTCCGGAACGTTGGCTAACGCGCTCGCTTATCATTTTCAGCAACTCTCCAAACACGCGGGCGCCATTCGCCCCGGCATCGTCCATCGGCTCGATAAAGACACCTCGGGACTGTTGGTCGTGGCCAAGACAGAATCTGCTCACGAAGACCTGGCCGATCAATTTCGCGCGCGTGAAATCTTCAAGAGTTATGTCGCTTTGGTTTACGGGGTGGTTAAACAGGAAAGCGGTCGCGTGGAGCAGCCTATCGCGCGTGATCCGCGAAACCGCACGCGCATGGCCATCGTTGCCGGCGGACGCGGCGCATTGTCCCTGTATCGGGTTCGTCGGAGTTATGAATCTTTCACGTTGGTGGACGTAGAATTAAAGACTGGGCGGACACATCAGATTCGAGTACATCTCTCGTGGCTGAAGCACCCAGTGGTCGGCGATGAGCTTTACAGTGGTGGCCGCGAAAACGGCGTGCAGGATGTAAGGCTGCGGGCGGAAATTCGCAAACTAAAAAGACAATTCCTCCATGCTGAGCAATTAGGATTTCGTCACCCCAAAACAGGCGATCAAATGAAATTTACCGCGCCTATGCCACCGGAGTTGGCAAGCTTGCTGGCCGTCCTTGAAGATCGCCAGTCAGAAAAGTGAGGCGCAGACTCAGGGAATTGGTTCGAAACGTTTCACGAGCTGCTTGAAAGCCTCCTCCGATCTTAAGCGCTCAAACAGAGGGTCAATGCGAATCAGGACCAGCCCCGGGTGCCTGCTCTCAAACGCTCTATTTAGAGCTTCAATGGCTTCGTGCTTGTTATTCAGTCCGGTGTGAACGATGGCGATGTAGCGCGGTGAAACGTAGCGTTGCTGGGAAAGCTTCTGAAGCCGCGCGAGGATCGTTTCAGCTTCCTGTCGTTTCCCGGCCATGGCGTACGCAAATCCAAGCGAGGCTGCGACCTCGGAATTGCTCTCAATTATTGACTCTTTAGCTTTGCCCTCTCCTGAAGACTCGAGCAGAGTTGTGAACTCCGCAATAGCTTCTTCGTGCATCCCTTTCATCGCATAGGCCAACCCACGGTAGTGTCGCGCTACCCAGAAATCCGGGACCATCTCCAACGTCTTATCATAATGTTGAATAGCAGCGTCGTAGCGGTGTTCGTAGTAAGCGTACAGTCCGGAATTTGAATTGATGATCGGAGACAAAGGATCGAGTTGATGCGCCTGTTCAATTTCGTTCTTGGCGGGGCCAAACTTTCCCATCTGCATCAGATAAGACGCATACCATTGATGGGCTGTCGGATACTTGGAATTGAGCTCGAGCGCTTTTGTGAAATCTGCTTCCGCGCCTAACCAGTCCCAATCGTAAGCAAGCTTAACAAAAGCGCGAGACGTGTAGGCTTCCGCCAACGCAGGATCGATGTCTACTGCTTTTTGCGCCGCCGCTCTTGCTTTGGGCATCTCGTCAGCCGGCCTGACGACGCCGATGTCGGAAAGCAGTGAATAGGAATCAGCGAGCCCGGAATAGGCGAGCGCATACGTTGGATCTTTCTGTTCTGCCGCCTGAAAATATCGAATACCGTTTCTCAGGTCCGCTTCGCCGCGTTTGTTCCAAAAGTAGCGTCCCTTTAAATACAGCTCGTAGGCTTCTGTATCTTTGGTATAACGTTTCTCCAACCGTTCAACATCTTCCCCGGTCAACTGTAGCCGCAGCTTTTCGGAGATCGTTCGCGAGATCTGGTCTTGCACAGTGAAAATGTCAGAAAGGTTGTTGTTGTATTCGGCTCCCCAGAGTTGTGAGCCATCCGACACGTCAATCAATTCAGTCTTGATTATTAGACGATCGCCCTGTTTCACCAGTCTTCCCGCGAGAACCGCGCCGACCTTCAGACTTTTCCCGGCTTCCTGCGGATCTATATTTGGACCCTTAAAGCGGAAAACAGCACTACGGGACATCACTTTCAAATTAGGCAATTGTGACAGGCTGCGGATAATGCTCTCAGTGATTCCCTCAGAAAGGTATTCCGCGTTGGGATCGTTGCTGTCGTTTACAAACGGAAGCACGGCCACCGAATCTATCGCGCGTCGGGAAGGGTAAAAATAAATCGCTCCGATGACAGCGAGAGCAATGCCCGCCAGGACCAGCAACACTGCGAACTTATGTTGGCCCAATCGAGTGAATAGATTCTCAGTGCCCGGCACGCTGGACTGGCCTGTTGTCGCTTGTTCCGCCTGAGTAACCGCTCCCTGCCCGGTTAAAGCTGAAGTTAACTGGGTCTGTCTGGTAAATTCAGGCACAGTTTGGCCACGAATTTCAGAGTCAGCGAATTGCAACTCCTCACGTAGTTGCTCGAGATCCAATTTGAAGTCAGTGACGGTTTGATATCTCTTGTTTCTATCTTTCGCGAGTGCCTTGGAAACGATTCTTTCCAGATGCCTTGGCGCTTCAGGCGCTTGCGAAGTAAGCGGTGCGGGATCGTGATCGATAATTGAAACTCGCACGTGGCTTTCAGTTGGCCCACCAAAAGGCGGGTGACCCGCCACCATCTCGTAAAGCAGGACCCCCAGACTGAAAATGTCACTCCGAGGATCAACCGGCTCACCCTGTGCTTGTTCAGGAGACATGTACCCTGATGTGCCTACCACAGCCCCGGGACTGGTATGCGTGATCTGCATGGTCACTGCTTCAGGATCGTTGGCAGGGGATTCTCGCTCGGTGAGTTTGGCGAGTCCGAAATCCAAAACTTTTACAAAGCGATCGCGAACAAACCGATCCTGGCGCAGCATGATGTTTTCCGGCTTCACATCTCTGTGCACGAATCCCGCTGCGTGGGCGGCCTCAAGAGCCATCGCAACCTGAATTGCTATCCCGAGCGCTTCATCGAGTTTTACCGGATTGCGCCATAGACATTGTCGTAGTGTGTCACCTTCAATGAACTCAGTAGCGATATAGAGGGTTGAGTCAGCCTCTCCGATTTCAAAGATGGTCAGGATATTAGGGTGGTTCAAAGCAAGGATTGCCCTGGCTTCCTGTTTAAAGCGGCGTAACCGGCTTTCTTCTTTAGTTAGCTCAGGGGGCAGGATTTTGAGTGCTACCTTGCGATTGTGTTGCCTGGTGTCCTCGGCGAGTAAAACTTCGCCCATTCCGCCCTTGCCCAAACGTTTGATGATGCGATAATGAGCAATTGCCTTCGGCAACTCGCTATCGCCTTCTGGCGTTTCAGTGGTGCTTCGGCCGGACATGGCTAGGCGTGCTTTCGAGACAGGTTAACAGTGAGCTTAAATCACAAGGTCAACCGCATTGTATCATCGCCGTCAGGTTCAAACTACAAACAGCTTGTGACCCGAAGGCTTTAATTCTCAGGGATATTTGGTTAGTTTAACGATGTATGCTCTTATGTCATGCGTATCGCAACTCGCAGTGCTGACTGCAAAAGAGGGCAACAGGAATCACTATTGAGGCATCAAACCGCCTGTCTCCAGCAGTCTGAAAAGACTGTAACTCCAGCTAATCAAACAGTATGAAAGGTCCCTTGTCACAACTCTTTTCCCGGCCATTGTTGCTCATTGTCTTCTTTGCCATGGGTATTGTCATCCAGGCACAGCAATCGAGACCAAGCCCGACGCCTACCGTCAGGGAGCAAGACCCGGAGGACACGGTAACCATTCCCATCAACCGCGTGCGACTTCCTATTACGGTGGTCGATAAAAAGGGCAACTTCGTTCCCGGTCTCACGAAAAATGACTTCTTTATTTTTGAGGATCGCGTTCCTCACCAAATTGAGACGTTCTCGGATGACCTCGGGGAAAGCCTGCCGTTATATGTCGCAGTGTTAATGGACACGTCACCCTCTACGGCGGGCAAACTAAAGTTTGAGCAGGAATCTGCTATGAACTTTATTCAGACGGTCGTCCGCCCGCGAAGGGATCGCGTGTTGTTTGCGACTTTTGACCATGAAATTAATCTACGGCAGGACTTTACGGACAAACTCGACCTGCTGGATCGCGCAGTGTTTAGCGTGAAGAAGACAGGAAACCAAACCGCGCTGTTCGACGCAGTTTGGCAGTTTTGTGATGAGAAGCTGAGATCCGTGGCCGGACGGCGCGTACTGGTAGTTATAACCGACGGCGACGACACTTTTAGTCGCGCAAACATTCGCGATGCTATAGAAATCGCGCAACGAACTGAGACGACAATTTTCGCGATCTCCACGAAGGCCGGGTTTGCTGCTACCGTACCGGGTGTTGAAGCTGGACAAGTAAAGGATAAGGGTGACCGCGAGTTAGTCAGGCTAGCTGAAGAGACAGGTGGTACTGCGTTTTTCAGCGGGGACATGCTTTCACTGGAACGTAACTTCACGAAAATCTCTAAAGAGCTTCGTGCGCAATACCTGGTGACTTACAAACCAATTAACGATCGCTACGACGGCAGCTTTCGTAAGGTTGACGTCAAACTTGCCGAGGGCCGTAAGGATCTGAAGGTTAGGACCAAACACGGCTACAAAGCGATCGCTGATAGCGTAAGACCATAAGGATTTGGAATGTTAGATCGACCGTATAGAAATTTATTGTTGACGATTGGCCTGGCGTTTTCGCTGGTCGGCGGGTCTATTATTTCGCCCGAACTGTTTGCCCAGTCTCAAAGCAGCGGTGACGCGCAGGAGAAAACGAGGAGCAGACGTACATCTGAGCATCCGGTTCCCACTCCTACGCCACCAAAAGATGAACTGGAGTCGGATGAAGTAATTCGCGTTGAGACTAATTTAACCAACATCTTCTTTACGGCTGCGGATCAAAATAAGAGGTTCATTAGTGATCTGAAAAAGGAAGATATCAGGGTATTGGAAGATGGTCAGGTTCAGGAGATCTTTACCTTTCAACAAAATATCGATCTTCCGCTTTCAATTGCAATCCTGATTGATACCAGTCAATCAGAGGAACGTACTCTGCCTGATGAGAAACTGGCCGCGCGTTCGTTTTTGGAATCGGTCATGCGACCCGACCGGGATGAGGCCGCAATCGTTTCATTCACAGGCGAAGTCACGCTCGAGCAAGGATTCACCGGCAGTATGGAGCGCCTGCGACGGGCTATTGATCGCGTTGAGTTTGTGCCTCCCTCGGGTTACATCGGGGGCGGTGTAGTTGTGGGAGGCACGCCTCCGATTTCTGATACAAATCAGATGCTGGCTGGCTCTACCGCGCTGTGGGATGCAGTGTGGGCCACCTCAAACGAACTCCTCTCGGACTCTGCGGAGAATACGCGACGCGCGGTCATTCTCCTTACTGACGGAGTGGACACAACCAGCCAGGTGAAAATGCACGACGCTGTCGAGCGAGCGCAGAAGGCTGACGCGCTGATCTACGCTATCGGCATCGGGGATTCTTACCACGGCGGCGTCGATGAAGGGTCGTTGAAAAAAATCGCTGAGCGGACCGGCGGCAGAGCATATTTCCCTCGGAGCGAGAGCGAGCTCAGGAAAGCTTTTGCTCAAATCCAAAGTGACTTGCGGGAACAATACTTAGTGGCATATTCGCCGTCAAACAAGGCACGGGATGGATCCTATCGCCGTATCCAGATTGAAGTAGTGGGGCCAGAGGCTCGAGCACAGAAGCTGAAACTCAACTACCGACCGGGTTATTTCGCTAAGACGACTGGATCCGGAGTGCCGACCAAAGGTCGCGCGCGCCCCTAACCCCCTCAATACTGGCCAATTCTGGGATTTTGCGTCGGGGATATCCGATGACAAACATCGGCCAACTTTGTTATACTCCTCTCCGGCTCACGGGAAATCGCATCCCACAGACCAAACTTCCACAAATTTTTAGTTCAATCCCAAGTTCTCCGGTAGGTCCTCGCAAGCCTTCTCAAGTGGCCTCCACAAGTTGATCGAATTTGGCCTGCCTCAAGCGGGTAAATGAATGACCAACATCCCACAAGAAAAATCCCGCGTTCTGATCGTTAATGACGATCAGAAAGTTTTAGCTCTATTGAGCGAGCTCCTGGAATATGAGGGGTACGAAATCGCGCGTGCTTCCAACGGTGGCAATGCGCTGGAGGTGGCTCAGACTTTTGTGCCGGATGTGGTTATTAGTGACGTCGTGATGCCCATATTAAACGGGATCGAACTCTGTCGACACCTCAAAGCCGATCCGCAGACAGCGCCAATTCCCGTGCTTCTCATTAGCGGGCAACGCAACGAACCGGACGACACCATGGAAGGTTTAACTGCTGGTGCCGACGACTACCTGGCCGTTCCATTCCGCAACGAAGAGTTTCTGGTTAAAGTCGCCCGACTCGCCGAGCGACGGCGAGTCGAAAAACACTATCGCGAGATCGTCGAGCAGGCGGCCGACATTATCTACTCTCGCAACATGGAAGGGTATATCACCAGCATCAATGCTGCGGGCGCCCGTTTCTTTGGCAAGCCTGTAGCCGAGATTGTCGGTCATCACCTTAGCAGTTTAATCGGCAACGAGTCCGCCTCACACGACATAGAAGAAACCAGGAAATATTCTGATTCCTCTCCGCTACGTTCAAACTACTATTTGAAAGACCACGAAGGTAACGGCCGTTACCTCGAGGGCGTTCTCACAATTGAGCGTGACCGCGAGCATCGCCCTACGGGAATTCGCGGTGTTGTACGAGATATCACCGAGCGAAAGCTAGCCGAGCGTGAATTGCGACAGAGTGAAGAGCGGTATCGCAGGCTGGTGGAGCTTTCTCCCGATGCGATCATCGTCCACAGTGACGGCATCCTTGTCTATGTAAACCCGGCCGCAGTGAAGCTTTGGGGTGCGACCAGCGCCGATGAACTGATCGGTAGTTCAGTATTGGAGAGGGTCCATCCTGATTACAAAGAAGGGGCCGATGCGCGTATTCGAGAACTCCAACAATCAGGCACCACGACTCAATTAACAGAGCTCAAGCAGCTTCGGCTAAACGGGGACGTCATCGACGTGGAAGTAACCGGCATGTGGATGGTTTTTCAGGGCCAGCCTGCAGTCCAGGCTGTAATCCGAGATATCACTGAGCGTAAACGAGGACGTGAAGCACTCAGGCAGACTGAAACTCAGTTGCGCACTGTCGTCAGCAGTGCCTCGCTCGTGCTCTTCGCACTAGATAGGGAAGGTATATTCACCTTAGCTGAAGGCGAGGGGCTAAAGCCCCTTGGTCTGAAACCAGGTGAACTCGTCGGCCAGTCCATTTTCGATGTCTATAAGGATGTTCCGCAGATCCTCGGGAATTTCAAAAGAGCTCTCAATGGTGAAGCAGTCGCCGCTATCGTCGATGTGGGTAATCTGACTTTCGAGGGTCGTTACTCTCCACTGACTGATGAGAATCGCAATGTGATAGGCGTCATCGGTGTGGCTACCGACGTTACCGAAAATAGAAAAGCGCAGAGGGCCATGCAGGAAAATGAAGAGCGCTATCGTGAGCTCTTCGAGAATGCCAACGACATTATTTACACCCACGACCTGGTGGGAAACTTCACCTCGCTTAATAGAAGCGGAGAGAAAATCACGGGGTACAGTCGTGAAGAAGCCGCGCAGATGAACATTGTAAACGTTCTCGCTCCTGAGTTCGTGCCCGTGGCGCAGCAAATGATCGCGAGGAAAACGGATGATAAAGCCCCTACCGTTTACGAGCTTGAGATCATTACGAAGGGCGATTGCCGTGTTCGATTGGAAGTGAGCACTCGATTAATCTATCTCGATGGAAAACCCGTCGGAGTGCAAGGTGTGGGTCGCGACCTGACAGAGCGGAAGCGCACCGAAGAAGCCCTGGCCCAACAATCGCAGCGCGAGGCCATGACGCATCGCATGTCGCAGGCAATACGTTGCTCTCTGGATAGTTCGGAGATTTTTCGCACTGCCGTTCACGAGTTGGGTTCATATTTGAACGCCGATCGATGCTCGCTCTTCATGAAAGATGTGAGTGGGAACCGGGCCACCAACGTTGCTGAATATCATGCCGAGGGTGTGCTTGCGGCCGGCGCCAACTTTCAACTTGAGGATGTCCGCGTATTGATTGATTCCCTGGAGAAGAACGGAGTCCTCTGCTTCAGTGATGCCCGCAACGATCCTCGGATTACAGAAGTGTACGAACGCATCCTCTCGAAGGCGGGGGTGCAATCCATCATGTATGTGGCCATTAGAGTGGGCGCTGAAGTAACGGCGGCGTTTGCTCTGTCTACTACGCGAGAAATACGCCACTGGAGTGAATCGGACATCGCGCTTGCAACCGCCGTTGCCGATCAGACTGGCATCGCCATCCGCCAAGCCGAGCTTTATCAGAAGTCTGAGGCTACCTCAAAACGTGAGGCGCTGGTTAATTCGGTCACTATGGCCATCCGCGCTTCACTAAGCCTCCCTGAGGTCTTGCGCACGGCGACTCGTGAACTTGGGATCGCGCTGGCCGCATCGCGGGTACACATTCACCTTTACGATCCGGATAACCCGGTTTCACCGGTCGAACACGAGTATGTTGCCCCAGGCGTAGAAAGTATCGGCTCCATGCAGGTCAGCTACGATGACCCGGTTGGCCGCCATCTCTTAAGCATCTCGAAACCGCTCGTGATCGACGACTCGCACAATCCTAGTCAGGGGCCGGAAGATTTCAACGATTCAATTCGGGAACACGCGCACAGGGTGGGTCTTCGTTCGCAGATCGATTACCCGTTGGTCGTTGAGGGACATTTTCGTGGCGTGCTCTGTATACATCAAACAGATCGTCTGCGTTCCTGGAATGAAGACGAACTGTCACTGGTCCATTCGGTAGCCGAACGGCTGGTTATCGGTATGGCGCAAGCAGAGCTCTTCGAGATGGTAGCCAAGGCCAAATCCGAATGGGAGACCACGTTCGACGCCATGTCGGACGGCATTTTTATCTTCGACCGCGCCGGACTCGTTAAGCGGGTGAACCGTGCCGCCGCTGCAATGGAAGCGTCGCATCCGCGTGCACTACTGGGTCGCAAATGCTGCGATATTCTTCGCACCAGTTCCGAAGCGTCAACCTGCGTAGTGGAGAAAGCTATAGCCGACGGGCGAAGCGTTACGATCGAGGTGACGCCTGATCGCCTCAATCGTCCCATTCTCGTTTCAATCGAACCAGTACTAAACAAAGTGGGCGCGGTCATTGCTGTAGTTGGTACTGCGCGAGATCTTTCTGAACTTAGGAAGGTCCAAGCGGTGGCGCGCGAACATCAGTCGCTGTTGACAAACATTCTGGAGAGCGCTCGGGAGTCGATTTATGCAGTCGATATGGACGGCAGGTTCAAGTGGTGTAACACAGCGACGTTATCCGCCCTGGGATTGAAGCGCGAGGACTTCATAGGGCGACAACTGGTGGATCTCGTATATGAACAGGATCGTGAGACCGTCGACGAGAAATTAAGAAAGGCGTTGCGAGGTAAGCCGCAGACTTATGAGATGCGCTTTTTCGCTGCCGCAGGCCAGTTACGCTACGCCAGAGTCGATAATTCGCCGCTGGTGGTCGATGGCCGAACCACCGGCGTTTTGGGAATTGCGCGCGACATCACGGAACAAAAGGAAGAGCGAGAGCGCGCCGCCAGAGCCGATAAGCTGCGGGCCCTGGGCCAGCTCGCATCCGGCGTGGCCCATGACTTCAACAACTCCCTGGCTGCAATTCTTGGCCGCGCCCAGTTGCTGCGGCGTCAGACCCAGGATGAGGGGCAGTTGCGCAACCTCGAAATAATTCAAACCGCGGCCGAAGATGCTGCCGCCACCGTACGACGCATTCAGACTTTCGCGCGTAAATCTGCGGCGAAGGAGTTTGAGATACTGGATGTTACTTGTCTATTAAACGACGCAATCGAGATCACGCGCACCCGCTGGCAAAACGAAGCGCGTTTGCGAGGCCTCGAATACGAAGTGTCTCTGAATGCCGAGAGCGGGCAACATACTTTTGGTAGCGCCTCCGAATTGCGAGAAGTCTTCGTGAATCTAATCGTAAATGCAGTTGATGCAATGCCCACCGGTGGCAAACTTTCGATAGGAAGTGAACCTCGTGGGGGACGCCTGTGCCTGCGGTTCAGTGATAACGGCACAGGGATGCCGGAGGAAGTCAGACAAAGAATTTTCGACCCCTTCTTTTCCACCAAGGGCGCGCACGGGACCGGCCTTGGGCTGTCAGTAAGCTACAGCATTATTGAGAGACACGAGGGATCGATCAGTGTGGCTTCGGAGGTTGGCGGAGGGACCACTTTTACCATTGAGCTTCCTGCTTCTGCAGTTAAGTCACAAGCTGAAGAAATCGCCCCGGAGGCCCTGGAGATACCTTCGCTGTCGATCCTGGTTATCGACGATGAGCCTGCGGTGCGTGAAACCTTGGCTGAAATGCTGGAGGTGATGGGCCACCGCGTATTTCTCGCCGACAGTGGACACAATGCTTTGCAAACGCTAGCTGGGAATAACTGCGACCTGGTGTTTACCGACCTCGCGATGCCTGAGATGGATGGATGGGAAACCAGCCGCGAGATCCGCAAGCGCTGGCCCAACATGAATGTGGTGCTGGTTACCGGCTACGGTACCGGAACCAAACCGCCCTCCGGTGAGGACCATCTCGTTAATGGAATAATTGGAAAGCCGTTCGACTTTTCGCAGATTAGTGAAACGATCGCCGGCATTGTTGCGGGTCAGCCGGTGCTTGAAAACGCAGGCGTTTAGTGAGCTGCCTGCAGTGTCGTTAATTGGGGTAGTTCATAATTCCAGCGCTGGCCGTAAATCCTACACCGAAGCCAACCACCATCGTGGGGCCGTTCCACTCTTCTTTTTCCGCAAGCATAAATCCAGTTGAGGCGCTTGAAAGGTTGCCATAGTTCTTGAGAACTTCGTAAGAACCGTGGACCTTGGTCGAGTCCTTCTCGAGATGTAGTTGCGAGCAAACCCCATCGAGAATCTTTTTGCTCCCCGTATGGATCAGACAATCGTCTACCTGGCCCAGAGTTGAAACGGGAGAATCAGGATGTTCGAGGACGCTGTTCACGGTGGAAACGGCGTAGTGTGCACCCCGTGCCGGCACCGTCGGTCGCATGAAATACTGCGGACGTCCCTTGAGGAATGGGTGTGAGCTTTTGCTGGTCATGGTGAGAAGATTAACGTCATCCATCTCCTCGTTGGTCAAATGAGATATTGGACCAAAACTGGGTTTACCTTCTTCGTTGCCGACAAGCAATGCAACGGCGCCGTCGCCAAAAAGCATTGATTGGATGACGAAGGTGGTATCCAGCCTTTTCTGTTCAAACTGGGCTGCATCTAGTTTCTGCTCCTTCCTAAGTCTTGCGAGTTCGCGATAGCCGTTGTATTCGTCGGCCATGAGTGGCGCGACGAAAGGAGTGTGAGCTTCGGCCATAAGTACGAGAGCCATCTTTCCAGGATTCGCGGCCAGGTACCACTGAGCCACTTCAATAGACTTCAACAATACGGAACAACCTTGCGACTGCATACTGACTGTCCGAATTGAACGGGACAGGAGGCCGTGAGTTCGGCCGATCACTTCCGATGCGAGGCAGGGAAGCATCTGGTCCGGAGTATTAGTGGCCGCCACGAGCAAACCTATCTGAGAAGGATCGCCCTGCCACTCCGTAATGCAACGCCTGGTTGCGTCGACTCCAAGTGCAGTCGTCGAACTGGTGGCTTCCATGGTTTTGCCCGCCAGGAAGTCCGGATAATTCTCCATCACCGAATATCTTTGGTCCACGCCCAGGGAGTTCAGGGTATTAATAAGCTCGGGGGAAAGCTTATGCATGAGGGCATTCGTCAGATCGGTGGTCTGGAATGCGTGGCGTGGGGTGGCTGTGGATGCTGATAGTA
>JBGTCM010000145.1:0-2828 GCA_041748795.1 Pyrinomonadaceae bacterium | reverse complement strand
GCGGCATGGTATGGCCGGGAATTCACCACTCTACATGCCCGGCTTTTTCGCTACGGCCATCGCCTTTTGGTTCTGGTGTGCAGGCAGAAGCTTGCCGCGAATGCTTGTGGAGGGCGCCATTCTCATTAGTGTGGCGTCTGTGGGTGCTGCTCTGCTCGCGCCTTTCGCGGCGCCGCGAATCCTGGGCGACTTTGTTGCGCAGAAGGGCGTCACGGTGTCTCACGCCTCGCCAAGCGGGACCTGGGTTACCTTCGCCCAGGGGGTTTATAGTTTGCTGACCTGGAGCACGGTGATCATTGCCGCGAGATGGTCCATCAGTCTGAGATCTTTCAAGCCTCTGCTCATACCGCTGGTACTAAATCTTATCCTGGCGCTCGTCCGTCCCTGGACCGTTGCCGATTTCACATCACTATGGATGCAGCAGACCCTCGATGGCGAAACCGTCGCGGTAAGATCTTTTCTGCTCATACCGATCATTGCAGGCTTCATGACGTGGGCGGAGGCGCGATCGCCAGGGAAGCGGCGCGGTACAAGCAGGGCCGCGTAGACCTTCCGTCCCGGGAGTATCATAAATTGGCGCCCAGTGATGGGACGACGATCGATATGAGGTGCTTGGTTTTTCTGGTGCCCCCGCAGGGATTCGAACCCCGAACCAACAGATTATGAGTCTGCTGCTCTAACCGTTGAGCTACAGGGGCACAACAACTTGCTAATCGCGTAAGGTCAGTTTAGTGAGCTAAGCGAGTTTAGCGAAGTCTTTGTGCGGCTTCAAATGCACTACGCTCCGAGTTCAAGGAACTTCCAGCTGTGAAAGCCGTGGAAAAAGGTGAGTTAGGGCTAATGTTCAAGGTTGCCGTGTAAAGAATTTTAGCGAAGCCTTGAGCTGCTTTTAACACGAAGGCTACAACTCAACGCTGAATGCGTGACTAGCAGGTTGTTGACCACCCAATGAAGGATGCCGGCGTAATGCCCAACCTCTGGGCTCACGTTGCGCAACGAAGCGGCGCCAGGCCGCCGCGGACCAAAGCGGCGCCGGGCCGCCGCACTCCAAGGAGATATACAAAGCGAGGGAGAATACTCATGCTGATTTCGATGAACAAATGGAGTCCCACCAAGCGAACTTTAACTGCGCTGTTGATTCTGGTCGCGGGTAGTTTCTTGGTGCTAAGAACCGACGGCCGTGGGGAACAGAAGGAAGGCAAGGTTGCAAGCGAGCAATGGGAATACCTGGTCGTGGCCGGCCCCAGTACGACAAACTTTGAACCGACCGGTAATCCGAGCATGCGGAAGGAATCAAACGCAGGTTTTGGACGCGAAGCATTCGTGCTCGAACAGCATTTAGATCGGTTAGGCAGAAAAGGATGGGAGCTGATAGATGTGGCTGGACCTCCGACGGATCCAGCTTACTACTTCAGGCGGAGGAAGTAGACAAAGCGCCACCGGCAGCGCCCTCAGTAAAAGGCGTCTCCCTGGAGTGCGCCGGCAGGCTTTGGCCCGCGTTGGTAAGACGCGCGTCCGTGCGTAAGGATTAGTGCCAAGGTCTTTGGTGTTTCGCGGTTGGGCCAAAGCGGCGCCAGGCCGCCGCACTCCAAGGAGACGCTTCATGCGTGAGGGATTCGTATGGGTCTCGCGCTTATTTAGCCAACGGTCCGCAAACTAACAGTTTGCGTTACATAAAGCGTGCAGGAAAACGGATGAGTTGTGTTGTAATCCGCGTGTTAAGATCAGCCCGATTCGTCACGGATTAATCTCATGGCTGACTCAAGCGCAACCGACCTCCACATCGTTCCTCTGGGCGCAGGTGATCTTATTGATCGCGCTGTTCGTCTGTATCGCCGCCATTTGATGGTTCTCATTCGGATTGCTGCCCCGCCGGTATTTGTATCCGCTTTAGGCTCCGTTATTTTTTGGACCATCGCAGGGCCCAAAGTATTCAGCACTGAAAACGGATCGGAGCTCGCGTTTTATCTGATGCTCACCTTTGTTGGCCTGGCACTCTTACTCGGCGGTCACCTGTTTGGTCTCATCGTTATGGGAGGCGCTTCGCGAAATCTGGTCGAACACCTCCTTTGGAATGAGCCGGTTCGAGCCCGCTCCACCTATGCCGCCGTGCGTTCAAGGTTTTGGTCTTTGCTGGGAGCAAGTTTGATCATCGTGCTGTGGATAGGACTGTCGTCGAGTGTGGCTTTTTTTGGCTGGTATATCGTGGTGTTGTTTATCTCTCTGGGCTCGCTTTTACTCGCACAGTGGGCGCCCGTTTGGATGTCAGCCATTGTCGGCGGAATCGGCATCATGGCCGGTACAACGGTCGCGCTGTGGTTGTTCTTTTTTATGGTTGGGAGAGTCGCTTATGTACCGCAGGTGATGCTGGTTGAAGGCAAGCGCGTCTTTGAGTCGGTCAGCCGGAGCTTCACACTGGCCAAAGGAAACGTGCGCCGGCTCATGGCCATGACGCTTTTCATTGTCTTTGCAACCTACTCCGCCTTGATGATTCTGATCATTCCGCTGAGCTGGTACGGCTACCTGAACGGCATCAATCCGGCACCATGGAGCGCAACGGAATGGCCTGTTTGGTACGCGATCAGTTACAGCATTTTAGAGCCGCTAAGCTCAATTCTTCTGGCCCCCGTCTGGATGTTGGGAATGTCGCTGCTGTACGTTGACGAACGCGTCAGACATGAAGGCTATGACATTGAATTGATGGCCTCGCAAAAGTTGCCGGAGATGCCACAGTTGAACGTGAATTCACCTTTGGCGCCGGCGATCTTCATTGAGCCCGGCAAGGGTTCGCGACCACGTAGTTCGGTTGCAGGTGTTTTTAGGCCGTA
>JBGTCM010000144.1:0-20894 GCA_041748795.1 Pyrinomonadaceae bacterium | reverse complement strand
ACGTAAAAAGATCCGCATCGTCGTTAACCGCTGGAGCAAACAGATAGACATCGATCTGCGGCAGGTCGAGAAATTTTTGGGCGAACCGGCAATTGGTTTTGTCAGCAGCGATTATCCGACCGCAGTTACTTCCATCAATTTGGGCCAGCCGTTGGTGCAGTCCGAGCCAAACTCAAAAATTTCGCAGGAGCTGATACGTATCGTCAGGACGCTGGGGATAGGCGCCGGCCAGGGAGTAGTAGGCGAAGAATCAAAAGCTCGCCGCCCATTTTGGAATTCGCTTTTTAAGCGGGAGGTCGTGCAAAACCAGTTGGAGTTTCAAACGAGCAGCACAGACTTTCGTTAGTCGGCAGTGGCAACAATCGCCGCCTATGGATCGCTCACGCAACTAGCATCGACCAATTTTAGGAACGCAACATGGCACTCAGAGAACGACTTATTAGAGAAACAGTTACTGGAAACGGGCCGGAGGTGGTCGGGCCGAATACTCTCCAGGAAATGAAGTCGCGTCTGCATAAGGCGCTAATCAATCGCATGGACCTCACAAAGCTTGCGTCTTTAACGCAGGAACAGGTCCACGGGGAAGTGTTGCGACTTGCAGAAAGCGTGCTGGCCCAGGAGGCGATGCCATTGTCATTGCCTGAACGCGAACGGCTGGTCAACGAAGTTCAGCATGAGCTTTTCGGACTTGGTCCACTCGAGCCGCTGCTGGCTGACCCAACCATTTCTGACATCCTGGTTAACGCCCACGGCACGATTTACGTCGAGCGCCGGGGCAAACTCGAAGTCACCAACGTCGCGTTTAAAGACGACGAACACCTGATGCGCGTGATCGAACGAATCGTATCGTCCGTTGGTCGTCGGATCGACGAGTCGTCTCCAATGGTCGATGCCCGCTTGCGCGACGGCTCGCGCGTCAACGCGATCATCCCACCGCTGGCTATCGACGGGCCGGTGCTGTCCATTCGTCGTTTCGGGACCGAACCGCTGCGAATGAATTCGCTGATTGAGAATAAAGCCCTGACGAGCGATATCGCCGATATGCTTGAGATGTGCGTGGGCGCCCGGCTCAACGTACTAATTTCCGGAGGAACCGGCGCCGGCAAGACGACTTTACTAAACGCTCTGTCCGCTTACATCCCAGAAGATGAGCGCATCGTCACGATCGAAGATTCAGCTGAACTGCAATTACAACAACCACACGTGGTCCGGCTGGAAACGCGTCCACCGAATATCGAGGGTCGTGGAGAAGTAACCCAACGAGATCTCGTTCGTAACGCCCTTCGCATGAGACCCGATCGCATTGTGATTGGCGAGGTACGTGGCGGAGAGGCCATCGACATGCTGCAGGCCATGAACACGGGTCACGACGGCAGCTTGACCACAATTCACGCAAACACCCCACGCGACGCGCTGGCACGTTTGGAGACCATGATCCAGATGACCGGCATGCGTCTTTCCGATCGAGCCATGCGTCAGCAGGTAGCCGCCGCCATTAACCTCGTGGTCCAGGTGGCCCGACTCTCCGACGGGTCGCGACGATTAACCTCTATTTCCGAAATTACAGGAATGGAAGGCGAGACGATCACGATGCAGGAGATCTTTCAGTACGAACGTACTGGAGTCGATAGTCATGGACAGGTGATTGGCCGCTTCCGGCCGACCGGCATTCGTCCGCGTTTTGCCGAACGACTTAAGGCTTGCGGTATGCAGTTGCCCCGCGTTTTCTTCGAGGAACTTTAAACGAATGGTTATCTCCTTTTTAGTATTTCTTTTCTGTCTGTTCCTGGTGCTCGGCGCTTACCTGCTCGCCACGCATGGATCTGATGCGAAGCGCAAGCGGCTGCAAAAGCGGCTGGCAGAAGCTTTACTTCATTCGGCGCAAACGGAAGACGTGGAAGTGCTTCTCGCTCGGAATGAATTGATGAGCGAGATTCCATGGGTAAACCAGTTTCTGATTCGCGTTCAAGCCGCATTGCAATTGAAAAGAATGCTCGACCAGGCGGACCTGCACATCACGCCCTCGCGGCTGGTCATGTTTTCGATGATGGCAGGCATGTTGGCCGCGCTCTCCGTTTCGGTGCTCAGCGCGTCAATTATTTTGATGGTAGTTTGCGGTCTTATGGCCGCGTCCCTCCCTTTCATTCATGTGTGGTGGAAACGCAAACAACGATTCAATGCATTTCTCGAACATCTTCCTGACGCGCTTGATTTGATGAGTCGAGCGTTGAGCGCGGGCCACGCATTCTCCGAAGCGTTACACATGGTTTCAGCGGAAATGCCGGATCCGATCTCCACTGAGTTTCGCAAAACCTACGAAGAGCAAAACCTCGGACTATCGCTCAAGCTGGCGCTTGAAAATCTCACTCAGCGCATTCCACTTCTTGATCTAAGGATGTGTGTTACAGCAGTCCTGATCCAACGCGAAACCGGCGGCAACCTGGCCGAAATCCTGGAGAAGGTCGCTTACACAATTCGCGAACGCTTCCGGATCATGGGCGACTTGAAGACATTGACCACCAGCTCACGAATGTCGGCCTGGTTGCTATGTGGCTTGCCGATTGGCGTGGCCGTGGTCATCACAGTGATGAACCCTGAATACATGAGCGTTCTCTGGAAAGATTCCCGAGGCCATTACCTGATCGCCGCAGCGCTGTTCATGCAAGTGACCGGCATGCTGATCGTTAAAAAGATTCTGAACATAAAGATTTGAAACAACCGGACAGTAGTCAGTGGCCCGCGGTCAGTTGTTGACCCCCCTGCAAGCCTTCACGGCCAACCACTAACCGCTTATTACTGACCACAGGCGACCAACCAATGAACCACCAAACGACTGACCACGGACCACTGACTACTTTCTAACGATCATGCTTCTGATAATTGCAATTTCAACCTTCGTTTGCATCTCGCTCGGGATGATGGGCATTTACTGGCTTTTCTATCGTCCCCAAAGCGCGGCCACAGAACGACTCAAACGGCTTGGCCAAAGAGACGGGATAGACACGATTCCGGCGGTTTCGCTGGACGACAATGGACGCAGCGCGGATTTGGCGCAGCGACTCGCGTCGCCACTGAGCAAACTCGTTCCCCCATCCGCCGCTGAGGCCAAGAAACTGCAGAAGCAGTTGATGCAAGCCGGCTTTCGTTCCGCCAGCGCACCGGTAGTCTTTCGGGGGATTCAGTTAGCTGCGCTAGCGGGGTTGCCCGCAATGGTTGCATGCGTATGCGCGCTGCTTGCACGACCGGTCAGTAGCGCGATGTTCTGGATTCTCATCGCATTCGTATTTGGCTTCTTCCTTCCACGTTACGCTCTGCGGCGAATGATTCGATCGCGACAACAGCTGGTGCGTTGGGGGCTTGCCGACGCTCTAGACCTGATGGTCATCTCGATTGAAGCTGGACTTGGGCTGAATGCAGCGATGATGAAAGTCAGCAGTGAACTAAAGGACGTCCATCCGGATATCTGCGATGAGTTTGAATTGGCGAACCTGGAAATCCGCGTAGGCCGAGAGCGCGAGGAAGCGCTTCGCAACCTGGGAGAGCGAACCGGAGTTGACGACCTGCATAGCCTGGTTGCAATGCTAATCCAGACGGACCGTTTCGG
Organism: Pyrinomonadaceae bacterium; assembly: GCA_041748795.1. Classification (GTDB taxonomy): domain Bacteria; phylum Acidobacteriota; class Blastocatellia; order Pyrinomonadales; family Pyrinomonadaceae; genus PSRF01. Next base: position 17,290 of record JBGTCM010000144.1, on the reverse strand, counting down.
CACTTCCATTGCTCGCGCGATCCGCGCCTTCTCCGATTCACTTCGTACCAAGCGTCGCCAGCGTGCGGAACAGGCCGCCCAGAAAGCGGCGGTGAAGTTGTTGTTTCCGCTGGCGTGTTTCCTTTTCCCAACGTTGTTCATAGCGATTCTCGGCCCTGCAGCACTCACTTTGATTGACACTCTTGCAAAGTTGTAAAGGAGCTGGACCATGCGTGCACGTACTTTGATTGCCATTTTCATAGCCTTTGTCTTGACCCTCGGCGGTAGCGCGATGTGGAGTGCATCGACAACCGAACGCGATGGCGACTCTGACGCGAATATGCTCGAAGACTCGGGGGCGGATTCCGGGAACGTTAAGGACGAGAAAAAGAAGCGCAATAAGGTAGCGAGAGTGTTTGCTGCGCCTTTCAAGGCGTTCGGACGTTTGTTCAGCCGCAAGGACAACAACAAACTGCAGCGCTCATCGGAAGAAGACGCGGAGAAGTTCGTGAGCGTCGGCGTGACGAGGGTTGATGACAGTAGAACGCCGGCGGTGAGGAAACTGGATGCATCAGCCTCCGCAAGGGACCACCTCGCAAACGGCCGTTCGCATCTTTTCACTGGGCAAATCAACGAGGCCATCCGGGAGCTATCCACTGCGGCATCGCTGGATCCCAAACTAACCGAAGCCCACAACCTTCTGGGCGTTGCTTACGATAAAAAAGGCCTCGCAGATCGCGCGAAAGATTCGTACGACCGCGCCGTGAAAGCGGAACCGGAAGATGCACAGACCTTAAACAACCTCGGCTTCTCGCTTTATCAAAACGGAAACTATCGCGCCGCTGTGGATCGCTTGAAGCGCGCCGTAAAGCTGGCGCCAACAGACGAGCGCATCCTGAACAACCTTGGTCTGGCCCTCTGCCGGTTGGGGAAATTTCAGGATGCTTTCAAACACTTCGCGCGCGCTAACGGAGCATTGACAGGAAACCTGAACACCGCCCGCATGCTCGAGCGATTTGGACGTGACGAGGATGCGATCAGGTATTACGAAGACGCGCGGCGAATTGATGCATCATCCACATTTGCGCTCAGGCGGCTGGCCGATCTTTACAGCCGAACAGGGAAGCCGGAGCAGGCGCAGGCGGCTACAGAAAGTCTGGCTCGCATCGCGGTGGTTAATGGAGTTGCTGCAGGAAGGTAAGCAATCTGTCAGTAACCCGGGCGTCACGGGGTGGGTGAAAAGGAACCATGGAAACAATGTCACAAACTACGATACTTTCGCGATCCGAAGTCGAAACCATGGGACCGCCGGTTCCGGAAGAGCTGGCCGATCTCGGGACCGGCGAAGCCTTTTTATGTGACCTCGCGCTCAAGCACGTGGCAATGCTGCCTGAACCGAGCACGTCAGCCGTTGCGGAGCGAATGCGTTTGCCACGCTCTCTTACCGAAGAAATACTTCAGAAGCTGTATCGTGAAAAACTCATTGAGGTCCGGTTACAAGCAAGTGTAGGCGCAACGCGATATAGCATGCTGGACCATGGCTGGGATCGCCTGGTTCGTCTCATGAACATTTGCGGTTATAGCGGCGCCGCGCCTGTTTCCCTGACGGACTACTCCCACATGATGCGATTGCAGTCGATTCCGTCACACCCGGCGTCGATGGAAACAGTTCGCGCCGCGTTTCACGACCTGATCCTACCCGAGTCGCTTTTGCAAACACTGGGGTGCGTTATCAATTCGAGGCGGTCTCTGTTTTTGACCGGCTTGCCAGGCACCGGAAAGACTGCCGTAGCGGAGCGCATTAATGGCGCGCTGCCCGGAGCGATCTGGATTCCTTATGCCGTGGAAATTGATGGGCAAATCATTCGAGTCTTTGATTCTCACTGCCACCGTGTTGCTGCGGCTGATGTCACACCTGCTGAGTGCGACCGGCGCTGGGTGCTGATTGATCGGCCGCTGGTTGTCGTCGGCGGTGAGCTGACTCTGCAGAACGCCGATTTAACCTGGAGCGATACGGCGAAGTTTTATGAGGCGCCGTTTCAAATGAAATCAAACGGCGGGACGTTGGTAATTGATGATTTCGGGCGTCAGCGTGTATCACCGCAGGATCTGCTCAACCGTTGGATTGTTCCTTTGGAGCGGCGAGTCGATTACCTCGCGCTGCACACGGGCAAGAAAATAGAAGTTCCTTTTGAACAACTTGTCGTCTTTTCAACCAACCTTGATGAGAAAGACCTTGCTGATCAGGCATTCCTGAGACGCATGGGCTACCGGGCGCGTGTGGAACCGCCTACAGCCGGTGCCTATACGGAGATCTTCAAACGTCAGGCTTTCAAGCGTGGAATCCGCTGCGATGAGCCGGTGTTGGACCACGTGCTCAATAAATACAGAATTGAACGACGTCAAATGAAAGGTTGCGAACCGCGTGACCTGCTTGATCGAGTAACTGACCTCTGCATGTTTGAAGGCGAAGCGCTCGAGTTGACCCCGCATGCGCTGGATATTGCCTGGCGGAATTACTTCGGCACGTCGCATACGTTTGCACCGGTTGCCACACAGGAAACGATGATTGAAAGAACTCTGGCCGATCCGCTCGAACTCTAGGCCAGGGCGTCTTCTCTGATCCGCGCCGAAACAACCCTATGAAAATCCCCCTGAACATAATTCGCCTTCTTACTTCGGCTGCGCTGCTGGTGCTTGCGTGCTGGCCTGCCTGGGCTCAAGCAGGGTTGCAGCCCAATGATCCAACCCAAAGTCAGCCGCACATTAGCTTGAGACTTAAGGATGGCAGCAGTATTTCTGTTGATGAAGCATGGGAGAGCGAACAGGGGTTCTGGTACCGCGTAGGTGGTATTAGCCATCTCCTTCCTCGCGACCGTGTGAAGACAATCGAGCGCAATTCCAAATCTGCTACTGCACCTCAAGTCGCCATGGTGGTGGAGTCGAGCTCTAACGACAAATCAAACGAACAACCTGTTTGGATCTACTTGAAAGGCGGTGCTCGTGTCGAAGCGGACAGTGCGACTGAATCCGCAGCGGGAGTTTGGTATCGACGCGGTTCCTTTACAATCTTCGTTGATCGCGCACGGATTGATCGGATCGAACGAGAAGACCTGGAAACCGTCGCCGAATCCGACTCTTCTTCCAGAAAAGAACGCGGTTGGACTACCGGCAACGGAAGAATCGACAGTTTGATCAAACATAACGGTGCAAAGTATGGCGTAGATCCTTATCTGATCTTTTGCGTCATGGAGCAGGAATCTCACTTCAACCCGCGTGCTCTATCGCCAAAAGGGGCGCGAGGACTTATGCAATTAATGCCGGGCACCGCAGCAAGATTTGGAGTCAAGGCTTCGGATCCTGCACAAAATATCGCGGGGGGCACGCGTTATTTGAAACAACTCATGGGGCAGTTTAACGGCCGGATTGATCTGGTGTTGGCGAGCTACAACGCGGGCGAAGGCGCCGTTCTGAAGTATGGCCGTAAAGTGCCGCCCTATCGGGAGACTCGCAACTACGTACAACGGATCAGTTACCGGTATCGACGCGGAAAGCCCGTTGAACGGGCCAAGAGCATCATCCCCGTTCCTACAACGGCAGGTTTCTAACCCTCTGCTGTCAAATAGAAACAAGAATGAAGCAGAATCTTATCAAACTAGTTCTAATCGCAGCGGCTTGTGGCGCATGCGTTATTGGTGCCCAGGCGCAACAACCTGAACCTCCGCTCACCAACGCAGCCGTAGTTAAACTTGTGCGCGCCGGCTTCAAAGAAAAAACAGTCATCGCCATTATTAACAACCGTCCAAACCGTTTTACCCTGGATCCGGACAAACTGATTGAGTTGAAACGTAATGGCGTGAGCGAAAGCATTATCCTGGCGATGTTGGCCCAAACCGATACTTTCGTTTTTTCTGAGGATGATTGGTCAAACGACTCTATGTTTGGGAGGAATCCGAAGAGGGAGGGCGGCGATCGGCAATCGGGAGGCTCTGACATTTTTGGAGGCTCGCAAGGATCTCGGAGCTCAACTGGCAGCCGCGGCGGCGTTGGCGGTAATGAAGCGGAAACGACCACTACCGGAAGCGCAACGGTACGAATCCTTCGTCCTCCCTCAGAATCCGGCGGCGCTGCGTTGAAGTTGGAGAAGACTCCAACTCTAAACAACGAGTCAGTTATCAAACTTGTGGAGGCCGGATTCTCCGAAGGAACCATCATAAAGAGAATTGAAGAGTCACCGGCCGAATTCGATCTTTCGACCGCAAAACTTTTGGAGTTACGCAAGCGGCGCGTCACGGACGCGATCATCACAGCAATGACCGCTGCGATGAGTGACGAATCTGAAGCTAAGGGTGTTTCGCCAGGCAGGACAAAAGGGAAGTAGTGCAATGGTTCGCAGTCATATACTATACTGCTTTCCAAAGTGTTTGCTGTTGATGTCGTTTGTCGGACTGTGTTTCAGCAACACACTGGCCCAACCAAAACCATCACCCACGCCACCAACGATTCAGGAAGATCAGGAGATCGATCCTGACGACGTGATCTCCGTCAATACAACTGAAATACTCTTACCCGTTACGGTGCGTGATCGATCAGGCCGGTTGGTCAGCAATCTAACTCGCAAAGACTTTCGCGTCCTCGAGGATGGGATTGAACAGCCGTTAAGCGATCTTAGCTTGCGACAAGTTCCAGTTGACGTGGCGCTGATGGTCGATGCTTCATCCTCTGTTGCCGAGAACCTCGAAGATTTCCGGAACGCGGCCGAAGGCTTTGCGTCACATCTCGCTGCTGATGATCGCATAAGCCTGATCCAATTCGATGATAGGGTTGTGCTACTGCAGGACTGGACCAGGAGCATGGTGCAGTTGCGCCGTGCGCTCAAGCGAATCGTGCCGGGAATGTTTACGCGATTTCATGACGCAATGCTATTGGCGTCGCGTGACCAGGCGCCACGCGCAAAGGCGCGACACGCCATTATCGTGTTAACCGACGGGATAGACAGTGGCCGAGGTAGCAGTTTTGCATCCGCTTTTCGGGCGGCATTGCAGTCACAAACAACCGTCTACGTCATTAGCAATACTCAGATTGAGCGAGCGAGAAAAGAAGAGCAGCTCTCAGTGTTGATGAGTGGCTCTGACTCGGTCGTAAAGTTCAACCAGCTTCGTATCGAAGATATTAGGATGGGCCTGGCGGCTTTGGACGCTAGCGAACGTCATCTGGCAGAACTGACAGCGGCGACCGGAGGCCGTCTATATAAACCCTCCACCTTCGCGGATCTCGAAAAAACCTATTCAGAGGTCGCAGAAGAACTTCGTCAACAGTACACGTTGTATTACAGCCCAATAAACACTATGCGCGATGGCCAATTCCGGCGGGTTAAGGTGGAGACCACGAATGGCGTCCACCAGGTATCAGCAAGGATTGGATATTACGCGCCAAAGAAGTAACAGCCGCCCGGCCAAAATGCTACGCGACCCCCCTTCGAGCTCACCTTGAGCCTTCTTGACACACCAAGGCAGATGTATTAGTCTGTGCCCCGCCTTGAATTTCACCCGCTAAGTCCAATTATTTCTTAGTTAAGTGAGATTGAATTGTTGGCGGCATGGTCATTGCCAACGGATCGAGGAAGTTTCCGAGAACTCGTGTGCTTTCCCCGCTTGCGGTCAAACACAACTGATTTAATACGACGGAACCCATAGGAGAGAAGAATGCGATTAATTAAGCGCGCCGAGAAGGGCCTCACACTAGCAGCCGGCGGCCTGCATGACGTGATTGCAGGAGTGAATAAGTACAAACCGAACCCATCGTTTACCCCCAAATGGTCCGACAAGCCATTGCTGAAATCGTGGCAGAAGAGCAAGCCAACACTTGGCTGGCCTCGTACCACGGATTCGCTTTGCCCCAACTGCGTGATCGAGGCGAGAGAATCGATTTTGTCCGGCAAGCAGGACGTCAGTGTGCTGATTAATGAGAAGGTCGGTGAAATCAAGGCCCAAATCATTGAACGGGACGGCGAGATCTGGATGGTAAAGGATTGTGCAATCCACGGTCACTTCGAAGACATGATGGCCATCGATGCGAAGTTTTTGACGCACATCGAGAAGATGTTTCCTGGCCGCGATATAGACGCCCACAACGACGAGAAACTGCATAACCACGGAACCAGCACAATTAAATATGGCCGCGGCGCGGTTTTGACGGTTGACCTTACAAATCGCTGCAACATGATGTGCGACCCGTGCTTCATGGACGCCAACCAGGTTGGCTTCGTTCATGAGCTGAGCATGGATGAGATCAAAGAGATTCTCGATAACGCGATTTCGATCAAGCCGCGCCGGCAGATGTCGGTACAGTTCTCCGGCGGCGAGCCTTCAATCTCGCCGCACTTCATCGAGTCGATCAAATATTCGCGCAAGGTTGGCTACAACAGCGTGCAGGCGGCGACTAACGGCATCGAATTCGCTAAGAGCAAGGAATTCTGTCGTGAAGCTGCTGAAGCTGGTCTGCGTTATGTTTATCTTCAGTTTGACGGAATCGGCAACGATGCCAACAGCCACCGTCAGGTCGGCAATCTGTTTGACGTGAAGATGCGCGCGATCAACAACCTCCACGAGGCTGGTGTTGAGATCGTTTTGGTTACGACGCTGGTAAACGGCATCAACAACGACCAGGTTGGTTCCATCATTCGCTTTGCACTCGACAATCCGAAGAAGATTGCATTCCTATCGTTCCAGCCGGTTTCTTTTACCGGCCGCGATGAAGAAATTACGCCGCAGCGACGTCTGCAGCAGCGCTACACGCTGTCGCACCTAGCCCATGACGTTAAGGATCAGGTAGGCATCACCGAACCGACACGCGATTGGTTTCCGCTCTCACTGATGGGCGCGTTCGCTGACTTCGCGGATCTGGTCCATGGCCCACAAGCTGAATGGGGACAGGTGTCGTGCGGTTGCCATCCAAACTGTGGCGTGGGCACGGCGGTGATGGTGGACAAAGAAACGCGCGAGATGCGCCCAGTGCCGGAGTTCCTGAACATTCCGGGACTGGTGAAAGATATGCAGAAGATTACTGACGCCGCTCGCGGAAAGTGGATGTCGAATTTGATGATGGGTCTGGCGCTGTTAAAGAACTACAACCCATACAAGTCGCCATCGCAGTTCACCCTTTACGAGCTCTTCAAGAAGTTTGATAAGTCGTTTGGCTTGACCGGAAAAGACTACGGCAAGGTCACAGGAGATCGTTCCGCTGATGACATCGAGAAGCGACGTTCGGACCGCTGGAACTTCCTGTTCATCGCCGGAATGTGGTTCCAGGATCTTTTCAACTACGACTTCCGCCGCACCGAAATGTGCATCATTCCTTACGGCACACAGGAAGGTGAGATTTCCTTCTGCGCCTATAACACAGGCATCGGCTGGAGAAACATCATCGAGAACATGCACCAGAACGCCACAGTGGCGAAGTGGTACGAGGAAAATGGACGCCATGAGATTTTCGCGCGTGGCAAAGAAGTTGACCTCAGCGACAAGGCGCATGGCATGGTGTTGAATCCGATTGACCTTGCGCGTCCGAATAAGCCGGAGATGGATGGTCCGAAGACGGCGCATGAGGAGGCCGTGATGATGCGCAAGCTCTATCAGGAGATGGTCCTGAAGAAGCAGCTTGACGTTAAGGAAAGCGACAAGCCGGTTCAGATTCAAAGTTTGAGCCGTAAGAAACAAGAGACTGCGGAGCCCGCATTGGTATAGGCTCTAGTCAGCTAAGAAAGAACCCCGCGAGTCAGCAATCTTCGCGGGGTTTTACTGTGTAGAATCGGTAAGAGGCGTACAGATTTCAAGCTTTAGCCTGCGTGGTTGGGAAAGAGGCAGCCTGAAGGCTGTAGTCTAAACCCCCTGTTAATCAGCGTGGTCACTTGACCCAGGGCATTTGCGGCGTGTTAAATAGCCGGGTCAAAAGAGAGCGAAACTGTAGAAAGACGGAAAGCGAATGGCAATAGTTACTATTAATCAGGGCGAATCGATCGAAAGTGCGTTGCGTCGTTTCAAACGCAAAGTGATGACCGAAGAGATCATCAAGGATGCGAAGAAGCACGCATTCTTTATCCCGCCAGGCCAGAAGGCAAAACTCAAATCAGCTCTTGCGCGCAAGCGAAACAAGAAGAAGGGTCGCATGCGCACAACCCCGCGAGACTAGTTTTTGCATCGGCGCGTACGCGTGCCACCCTCTCCTGTTCTAGTAGTTAAACGATCCACGCCGGGCGATCGCCGCGACGCTCAGATCGGCGGGGCGAGGACGACGCGGGTTTCTCATGATACGAATTCTGCTCACAAACGACGACGGCATACAGTCGAATGGTCTCATCAAACTCGAAGAGGCCTTGCGCGAAGTGGGCGACGTTTACGTGGTTGCACCCGCTTCGGAGATGAGCGGCGCTTCCCACAGTTTGACGCTCGCGCGACCCCTGCGGATCCGCCAAATAGACGAGCGGCACTGGACGGTGGATGGCACTCCAACTGATTGCGTCACGCTCGCCTTAAATAAAATTCTTACCAAAGAAGAGTTGCCACACATTTGCGCTTCTGGAATTAATCATGGCGGCAACCTTGGTGATGATGCAACTTACTCAGGCACGGTCGCCGGTGCGCTCGAGGCCACCATACTGGGAGTTCCGGGTGTAGCCTTTAGCCTGGTGGCGCGGGAGAATTTCGATTTTAGTGACGCGGCACAATTTGCAATAACTGCTGTTCGCAAGGTGCTGGCCGAAGGGTTGCCGGAAGGAACTCTTCTAAACATCAACTTCCCGCAAAAAGAATTCAAGGGCGCGCGCGTTACCCGCCAGGGACTGAAGAACGCCCGGCCAGTGATCTCCGAACACATTGACCCCAGGGGTAAGCCTTATTTTTGGGTGGGTGAAGAGTATTTCAACGCCGACTCGGCGGAGGGTACGGATTACCACGCAATTGATCAAGGTTATGTTTCGGTAACCCCGCTGAAGTCTGACATGACCGACCATCGAGCGTTGACGGCTCTTGACGCGTGGAACTATTTGAAGGACCCCGAACTGGTCCATGAAGGCTAGACAGGCATAAACAGTACAACCTTCAGGTTGCCTCTTTGCTGGAGAAGCAAGCTAAAGCTTGTACTACACAACTGCGAAATGAATTAACCTTCGTGCAAACAACCGGTCAACAGCCCTCCGGCAGAGGTCAGGACTACTCCATTCCCCGGGAGCGGATGGTTGAGAGACTCCGCGAGCATTATCAAATCCGCGATCCAAAAGTACTCGAAGCAATGCGGGCAGTTCCGCGGCACAGTTTCGTGCCCGAAGCATTGCAGAGCCGCGCCTACGGCGACCACGCCTTGCCCATCAGCGCCAGCCAGACGATTTCGCAGCCTTATATTGTGGCGCGCATGACCGAGTTGCTAGAGGTTGACTCGGGAAGCCGGGTCTTGGAAATAGGCGCCGGCTCCGGTTACCAGACCGCAGTGTTAGCGAAGGTTGCGGGGCAGGTTTATTCAATTGAACGTATCGCAGAACTTGCACGTGAGGCGCAGAGCCGCATTCGCCAAGTTGGTATCTATAACGCGACGGTTAAGTGTTTTGACGGTACGCTCGGTTGGGCCGCAAATGCTCCATACGACGCTGTTCTAGTTGCTGCGGGTGGTCCAACTATTCCGGAACCGCTGGTGTCCCAATTGAAAATCGGCGGCCGTCTGGTAGTACCGGTCGGGGATTCGCGCGAAGCGCAGCGTTTGGTTCGAGTTATCAAATCAGAGACAGGATACAAGCAGGAAGATCACGGTGGCTGTGCCTTCGTCCCACTAATTGGACAACACGGCTGGTCATCCCCACAGTAAACAATACTCATGGAATTTATTACAGACCTATTTCATCAACTGAAGGACGCCCTTAATCCCAAGTTAATTATAGAAATGCTGCTCGCCAAGGGCGGCATCTTTGTTTACTTCGGTTTGATATTCATTGTCTTCGCGGAAACCGGACTGGCGGTGGGGTTCTTTTTGCCTGGCGATTCATTACTCGTAGTGGCCGGTCTTTTCGCCGCTACCGGCAAACTAAATCTGGCGATCCTTTTGAGTACCTTGTTTGTGGCGGCCGTAGTTGGAGACGCCGTTGGCTATTACACGGGTTTAAGGTTGGGGCCGCGTCTTTTCAAGCGTCAAAAATCGCTTTTGTTCCGCCCGAGCCATCTACAAAAGGCACATGCCTTCTATGAGAAGTATGGTGGTAAGACGATCATCATCGCCCGCTTCGTTCCAATCGTGCGCACCTTTGCTCCGATCGTCGCCGGCGCTGCAAACATGCCCTATCGCCGATTCTTCATTTTCAACGTCGTCGGCGGTTTCCTGTGGGTCTTTAGTATGATTCTGAGCGGCTACTTTCTCGGCAACATTCTGAAGTCCAGATTTGGGATTGACCTTGACGAGCACATTGAATGGGTTGTGATTATTGTGGTAGCCCTATCCTTGATGCCCGCAGTTATAGAGTTTCTTAAATCGAGACGCGAAAAGGCACGCGCACAAGCGAGCAACGCCGAGGCGTAAGGAATGCGGGCGGCCCAATATCGCGTTTGCATTTTAGTTGTCGGGATTGACGCTCAGCCGCAACCGCAGCGAAGGGGCGATCCACGAAAGCACTAATAGACCCTAAGAGATATTTCGTGTGCGTTCGTGTGTTTCGTGGATCGTCACTGGTAGTATTCGCCTCGAAAAGAAATCGGAACCTTTGTTGGCACGATCCAAAGGAGATTCTTCGCTGGATACTTCCTGTCGCAGGTCTGGCTGAGAGTCGATACTGGCAAGCAACTGTTTACCACGGACACTGAGTCGAAGACGGCGCATGAGTACAAGCTTGCAAAGCGTAATGTGAGCGCGAGGCGCGTAGATATAGCGATGACGCGATAAGAAAACAGCGGTACCTCTAGTTTTTGATGGAGAGAAGGGCGGCTCGCAAGGTCCACCCTTCGTGCTCTGTACGAGCTAAGAAACATAAGCCGAGGACTTAATAGCAGTGTGATTACCTCTCAAGCTCAGTTCTGAGGAGGCGCTTTGTAGACCTAGCTCGCAGCAGGTATCCTCGGTTCAATGAAATTCGCTGTCAAGATCGCTAACCGATTAACCAGCATTGCTTTCATTGCCGCCGTTCTTCTCCCCCTCCCAGCGTACGCGCAACGGCAACACACGCTTAGCGGAGACGTGAGACACCACAAGAGGTTTCACTCAACACTCCTCAATAACGATCGCGATCTGGTGATCTATCTGCCCCCGGGTTACGACGCTAACCCGAAGTTGCGATACTCGGTTTTGTATTTTCACGACGGGCAGAACCTGTTTGATGGAGCCACTTCCTTTATTCCAGGAAAGGAATGGGAGTTAGATGAAACAGCCCAGCGTTTGCTCGCGGAGGCGAAGATAGAAGCGCTCATCATCGTCGGTGTTAATAACACCGGCAAAGATCGAATTGATGAGTACACACCGGTTCGAGACGATAAACATAAGATTGGCGGGAAAGCGGACCTTTACGGCCGCATGCCTGTCGAGGAGTTAAAGCCGTTTATTGACGCTAACTACCGAACGATTGGAGATGCGGCCCACACAGGACTTGGTGGCTCTTCGCTGGGCGGCCTGGTGTCCCTCTATCTGGGGTTGAAGTATCCGAAAGTATTTGGCCGCGTGGCTGCTGTCTCACCGTCAATTTGGTTTGCAGACAAGCACATCGTCACTTACGTAAATGCGTTGGCGAGGAAACCTAAGGTCCGGATCTGGATGGATATGGGCACTAAAGAAGGCGGCAATGTAGAAGATGCGCAGAAAGCAGTCTCGGACGCGCGGCTCTTAAAAGACACGCTGGTGAGAAAGGGTTGGAAGCACGGCAAGGACCTCAAGTATTTCGAAGCCCAAGGCGCCGAGCACAACGAAAGCGCGTGGGCCGTGCGCGTTGAGCGGATACTGACATTCCTGTTTCCGCTAAAGGTGTAAGATAGCCGCCAGGTGTCTGAATAAAACTCTAAAAGCGGGGCGAGAGGGACTACTTATGAAAAACCGGAAGAAGTTGGTGTTCACTGCAATGGCGGTGGCTTTTTTCCTGACCTTGATTCCGCAATCGGCTGAAGCCCAGGAACGGCCTACCGTTCTTGCCGGGGCGGAACTCGCGCGCGTCATACCAAGCGGATTCTATTTCCAGGGTCAATCCGCACCTACACAGATGCGTAACTCTGCAGCAGCGCGTTTTGGCTCCAAGCGGTATGTTCTCGCGGGCCTCGTCGATACGTCAGGTTATTCCTCGGATATCCGTGCCAAGTACGAAGGTTTCTTAATAACTGATTCGCCAATCATTATCGGTGGTTCGGAGTTAGGGCCCGGCGCTTACGGATTTGGTTTTGGCAACGACAGCAAACTCAACATTCTTGACCTGGCTGGAAATCAGATACTCTCGGTTGCCACAACCAGAGACAACCAGCTCAGACGCCCGCGGCCCCTAATGATGGTTAAGTCGGGAAACGGCGTTCGACTTCACAGCGGCAGAGACTACGCCGAGATCGTGGCAAGGTAAACAGATTGATTCTAGCTCGAAGTTTACTTGCGCAGAGACCCTCGCTTCCGTGCCCGGCCGGCACGCGGAGCGATCTCATTAACAGCGTTGATTCAGCCCGGTGTTGTTGAATCCGCAGAATGTTTCTGAACCGTTTTAACGGTTTCGGTCAGTTATGGAATATGAGAAACCGTTGGAAACGGTTCCGAGAGTGTTTTCGTCGGACCTTGATCACCGGGCTGAAGCCACGGTGTTAATGAGATCGCTCCGCGTTCCGCCTCAATCTTTGGTTTGTTCAGTGTCATGTGTCGCAGCGTCAATGCGGCAACTCCCTTCGTCATCAGTGCTCGTCGCATTGTTGCTTATCTGGCCCATCGCAGGAATGTCCCAAAATCCCAGCCCGACACCGACCCCAGCGGTCCAACGGACCGGCAAGTCATACAGTTCTGAAAGTCCCGCGCGGAAACCACCGCCGGCGATGCCGCAGGCCAAGTCGCCAGTTACTTTTACTGATATCACGAAAGCGAGTGGGATCAATTTCAAACGCGAACCCGCGCTCACATCCAACAAATATTTGCTCGAGGCAATGGGCGGTGGCGTTGGGATGTTCGATTACGACAACGATGGACGCATGGATCTCTTTTTCACTAACGCTGCTGCGCTCAAGGATCCAATGCCGAAGACTGAACTACCCGACAAGCAAGGTGCTAAATATTGGAACCGACTGTATCGGCAGAAGCCCGACGGAACGTTTGAAGATGTTACTGAACGTGCCGGAGTGAAGGGGTCGGGTTTCAGTATGGGAGTCGCTGCAGCAGATTATGACAACGACAAGTTTATAGATCTTTACGTTACTGGATACGGTGGCAACAACCTTTACCGTAACAATGGAGATGGAACGTTCTCGGACGTAACAGGAAAGACTGGTGTCGGCGCGAGCGGCTGGTCCACCAGCGCGGGTTGGCTTGATTACGACAGGGACGGACGTTTGGATCTTTTTGTAGGTCGTTATGTTGAGTGGGATTTCGATACTGGTTCACTCTACTGCGGCGACACTCGTCCCGGTTATCGGGCATATTGCCACCCCGACAATTTTAAAGGCGCCACCAACATTCTTTTCCGGCAACGCGGTGATGGGACCTTTGAAGACGTCAGTGCCAAGGCAGGGATAGCGGGACCCGGCGGTAAAGCCCTGGGTGTAGCGTTCGGCGATTTCGATAACGACGGCTTGATGGATATTTTCGTTGCCAACGATGGCGTTCGTCAGTCGTTGTATCACAACAAAGGAAACGGAAAGTTCGACGACATTGCCATCGCCTCAGGTGCAGGATATGACGAAAATGGCAGAGTCTACGCCGGAATGGGCGTTGACGTAGCCGACTACGACAACGATGGATACGTGGACGTCTTCATCACTACACTCTCGAATGAAACCTACCCGCTTTATCATAACGATCGAGATTTGTCGTTTAGTTACACCACCAATACAACTGGCGTAGGTCAAATAACGCTGCTGTATTCCGGATGGGGAACCCGCTTCATCGATGCTGACAACGACGGTTTGCGTGATCTCTTCGTGGCCCAGAGCCATGTGCTAGACACCATCGAGAAGACTAATCCATATTTGGCTTACAAGCAGGCGCCACTCCTGATGCTCAATACAGGGAAAGGATTTGTAAACGTGTCGGCCACCGCCGGCGCCGCGTTTGCCGGCGCCGTCATCGGACGGGGCGCAGCGTTTGGCGATCTAAACAACGACGGACAGGTTGACGTCGTAATCGGGACGCTCGACGGCCCTCCTGTCGTGGTAAAGAATAATGGCACGAAGAACCATTGGATTGGCCTGTCACTGGTGGCTACCAGGTCTAACCGGTACGGGATCGGCGCTCGGATAACGGTGATCGACGGAGCTGGAAAGACGCAGATATTTGACGTGAACAACTCGGGTAGTTATTTGTCGTCGAATGATCCAAGGGTTATTGTGGGCCTCGGAACGGCATCGACGGTGAAGAAGATTGAAGTGAAATGGCCGAGCGGCATTGTGCAGGTTGTAAATGATCCCCCCGTGGATCGGTACCTCGTTATTAACGAGCAAAACGGGAAGTAGCGCCGTAGCGCCGCCTTCGAAAAGTATTCAATGAATTATCGACACCATCACAACCTGCGATCTTTTATTGCCATAGTCCTTGTTTCCTTGTTAGCAATCGCGCAGTTTTCATTTGCTCAAACGCCGCCGCAGAAACCGGAACCGTTGGGCGGGGTTTCAACCGGGACGCCGGTTACCTATGCCACACGCAGAACGGTGGGTATCACAGATCCGAAAGCCCCCGTAATCTTTGAAGACGTTACCGACAAGACTGCGATGGCAAACTTCAAGCACCGCGCAGGCACGCCGCAAAAGAACTACATCTTCGAAACACCTGCAGGCGGCGTGGCGATTTTTGATTACGACGCCGACGGCCTGCCGGATATCTATTTGCTAAACGGCTCGACGGTGGGCGCGATGAACGGCAAAGAGAAAACACCGCGCGCCGCGCTCTACCGAAATATGGGCAATTGGAAATTTGAGGAGGTCACGGATAAAGCAGGCGTTGCAAACGAGCGGTTTGGATTCGGTGTGGCTGTGGGCGACTACGATAACGATGGTCGCCCGGATATGTACGTCAGTAATTTCGGCGTGTCGCGGCTGTATCACAACAATGGGAACGGAACGTTTTCCGATGTTGCAGAGAAACTGGGAGTGGCGCGCAAAGGCTGGAGCACGGGCGCCAGCTTTGGAGATTACGACGGCGACGGCCGACTTGATCTATTCGTGCCCGGCTATGCAGAGATAAATCTGAATAACTTGCCGCCGAGTCCCGCCGACGCAGGCCGCGCAGAAGGTGCCGGTCAAAATTTCTGCCAGTTTCGTGGCGCCCCGGTCATGTGTGGACCACGCGGTCTCCCCGGCGAAGGCGACACGCTTTATCGTCAAAAGGCTGACGGAATTTTCGAAGATGTAAGCGTCAGGACCGGAGTCAATGATCCACAGAAGTACTATGGCTTCGCCTCGGCTTTTGTCCACGTTAACGAAGATAAGCTGCTCGACCTGATCGTTGTTAACGATTCGACCCCAAATCAGCTCTATATAAATAAGGGAGATGGGACCTTCGAAGAAACCGGCTACCCTTCAGGAATTGCCCTGAATGAAAACGGACGTGAGCAAGCCGGGATGGGACTTGCGGTAGGTGATTACGACAACGATGGCAAAGTCGATTTCCACATCACAAATTTTTCAGACGATTCAAACGTCCTCTACCACAACGATGGCGAGGGCAACTTCACCGATGTAACTTTCCAGGCTGGGCTGGGTGAGGTAAGTATTCCATTTCTGGGCTGGGGAACGAGCTTTGTTGATTTTGACAATGATGCGTGGCAAGACCTCTTTGTTGTCAACGGTCACGTCTACCCATCGGTGGATGCGCATCAGTGGGGCACGAGCTACGCTCAGCAACCGCTGCTTTTCCGTAACCTTGGTAACGGGAAATTCGAACGAGTCGCCGCGGCGCCTGGAAGTGGTCTTGCGCACGCATGGCCGGGCAGGGGACTGGCAGTGGGCGACCTCGATCGAGATGGTCGCCTGGATTTAGTCGTAAACAACGTTGACGCTAAACCCGCGGTTTTGCGCAATGTAGCGTCACAAACAGGGCATTGGCTCGCGCTGCGATTGGTTGCCGATGCAACGAAGAAGAACCCAAAGGATGCCATAGGGAGTGTTGTTTACCTGACCACCGGAAAGGTTCGACAACGCCAGGATGTAGTGAGCGGAGCAGTCTATTGTTCTCAGAACGATTTGGTGTTGCACTTTGGTTTGGGTGCCGCCACGAAAATTGACAAACTCGAAGTACAGTGGCCCGATGGTACGGTGGAAAGTTTTGTCGTGCCCGCCGTTGATAAGACGATAACGATTGTCCAGGGGAAGAGCACGACTCCTCGTGAGAAGAATTGACAGTTTTTCCCGATTGGAGCTTGAACTTTGCGACGACTCGATTTGAGAAAGGCCCAGGCAGCCCGCCTCAATACAATAAGGGACATTAACCGGCAGATCGTCCTGAACTATGTTCGTGAACGCGAACCAATCTCGCGCGCGGAAATTGCGCGCGAGACGAATCTACAGCGGTCGACTATCTCGGCGATTGTTGACGCTTTGAAGACTGAAGATCTTATTGAAGAGATCGGGGAAGGGGAATCCACCGGCGGTCGCAGACCAACCTTGCTGCGACTTCGTACGAAGGGAGCAATTGCTATCGGCGTGGCAATTACGCCCACCCTCACCACAATCGCCACCAGCGATCTAGCGGGGCGCGTCGTCGAACAGGAAGAATTCCTTACCGACATAGATGCCGGTAAGACGCTCAACAATGTGATTGCACGCGTGAAGGCGCTTTCCAGCCGCCACTCGGGAATTGAAGCAGTCGGTGTGAGTTTACCCGGGTTAGTTGACCCTGCCACCGGAACCGCCGTTTACGTCCCTTACTTCAAATGGCGTGACATTCCCATCGCGGAAATGATCTCAACCGCCGTCAACAAACCGGTGGTGATCGATAACGACGCTAATGCTGTTGCTTTGGCCGAGCTTTGGTTTGGTCGTCCCGAGGTTATGGACGCGAGGGATTTCATTTTGGTTTTAGTAGCTGAGGGTGTCGGCACGGGGATAATTTTTGATGGTCAAATTTATCGAGGGCAACGGGGAGCGGCTGGAGAGTTTGGTCACATGATCATCGG
>JBGTCM010000143.1:0-8742 GCA_041748795.1 Pyrinomonadaceae bacterium | reverse complement strand
AGGTCAATCGACCTTTGCCTTGCCCTGCTTGGCAATAGACATGCCAGTATGAATTCCCCGAATAACGTGGAAGTTCCCCCAACAGAAGGAACATGCGTGGCTAGGGTCGTTACGTTAAGTAACGTGAGTGGAAGAACGGTTCCTACAACCAGAGGCAGGTTCAGTGGGAGGGGAAGGGAGTATCTACGGGGTTGTTTCTGCGGAATTGCGAAGCGGTTTGCAGTTTACTGAAAGAGAATTGCCAAAAAGTTGTTAGCAGAATCGTCTGCAGCGCGCGAGGTGCCGCACGCCGCGTGCGCTGTTGGACGGTAAAAGCGCCCCGTCGACATACCGACGGCGGGGCGCTTTACTCATGCCTGACGATTGTTTCAAGGCGTGCTAATAGGTGCTTTTAAGTTTGGCTCGAATTCAGTGCTGGTCGATCCGGAGATGCTTTCAGTGTCAGCGAGTTTCATCGTGAGAGCGACAGGTTTATAGTTGAAAGGCTTTGGCCCCCCGCGGCTATTTTGAACTTGCATGACCAGGTAATCCTGGTTCTGACGAAATCGCAAAACACTCCCACGCTGATTAAATATGACGAAGAGCAGTGTTTCTCCTTTCGCAGTTCTCATCTGACCGACTAGTGAGCTGGCGCCGGCATCAGTCCTAATCAGCGTGCCGGTCTTGGCAATTACGCTACCTTGCCAGGCCAGACCAGTGAATCGATCTTCAAGGGTTCCCGGATCCACTCCTGCCACTGGCATTATGTCGGCCGGCGACAGCTTGTTTTTTTGAAGTTCACTCCGCAGCGCTCTGAAGATTTTCATCATCGCCCGGGGAGTGACCCGGTTAACCCCCAAACCGCTCAAAGAAGCTAACTGCACTTCTTCAGCAGGAATACCCAGACTCATAATCTCGCGCGTCACTGACTCCCTTCCGCCAAGACTATCCCCAATTCGCTCTGCCATGAAGTTGTTTGAGTAACAAAGAAGCACTTTGAGTATGTTTGTGAGGTTGCTCGACTTGTGCGTGAGCAGCAGCCTTGCTCCAGGCGCCACAGTACCAACCTGTATGTTCCCCATCACCGCAACAGTGGGAACGGTTTGCAAGCTCAATTGGTCGCCCAAAGTCGTGCGCTCGAATATCCATGAACGAGTTGCTTGTGCGGATCTCAAAGTTGAATCAAACGTGTCGTAAAGCATTTCGCCGGAACGACTCGGCGAAGAGCTAAAGTTCATGGTAAAGCCCGGTGAGATCACCAGATCTCCGGTCACGGAGCGGATCCCCATCTTATTCAAATCACGCGCGACCATTACCGCATGTTCGTAGTGAAATGAAGGATCTCGACCGGTGATGTAAAGATTTCCACGGATCTGCCCAGTTGCCTTATCCAATGCTCCATTGGTCCAAAACCCGGTCGTGAAGCGATGCTGCGGCCCAAAGTTTTTAAGCGCTACGAAGGCGGTCGCGAGCTTGATCGCCGAGGCGGGGTTGAGCGGTTGGTCAACGGACTGCGACGACACTATCCTCCCGTCCAGTGTTTCAATAAGCACACCCTGAAGGCCGTACACCGTCGCCATTCCGTTTGGCGCGGGGGAAGGAGCTTGGTGCGGTGTTACGGTCGAAGGCTGTTGCCAGATCACTTGCGTCGACGGCTGGCGTGTTTGGGCCGTCAAATGACCGCACGCCAACGTCAGAAGAAGCACTGCGCGAATAATAGTTGATACCCACTGTCTGTTTTGCATAGCTGACCTTGATCGTCCTTTAACTAACGCTTGACGATGTGATGATAACATGTTGATGAACTGCATTCTTGAGGAGAGTTAGTTAGATGCTTTTTTGGTCCCGGAAGATGTCACCAACTCATCGCTCAGTTACACGCTAACTCGAAGGCCAATTTCGTTGACAATGCAAGAAGCGCAAACCTAGAATCTGGACATTGACATTCGGTGAAACGCAATCACGAGCCCATAGTCCTGGACACCCTTCGCGCCGTTCACAAGGCCCGTAAGCAAGAGATTCGAAATCGGCTGGCTGAGTTCCGCGAAGTGGGACGCGACGGATCTGATGCGAGATTTTGGGAAGAACTTGTCTTCTGCATCTTTACCGCCGGTGCTTCTGCTCGCATGGGCTTTCGCGCAATCGACGCTACTCGCTCACTTCTGCAGGATGGTGAGCGCGAAGATTTGACGTTCGCATTGAAGGAAGCCGGCGCTCATCGCTTCCCAGTCGAGCGCCCAGGCTATATCGTGGTCACACGAAATTACTTGCGCGACCATTGCGGCATGGCGTTACGGAAGAAGCTGGAGAGCTTTGAGGATCCGTTCGAGCGTCGAGATTGGTTGGCTCAGGAAAAGCAGATCAAAGGGTTGGGATACAAAGAGTCGAGTCATTTTCTGCGGAACATCGGATTCAAGGGCTACGCAATCCTCGACAAGCACGTAATGAGTTGCTTAATGGATTTGAAGGTGGTGGAAACAAAGAAACCACCGAGCACAAGGCGCCGGTATTTAGAGACAGAAGAGCGACTAAAAGCGTTTGCACGCGAGATCAAGATCGACTTTGAAGAACTCGATTTGGTTCTCTGGTCAATGAAAACCGGAGAGGTTTTGAAGTAGTGCCGGGTTACCCCGGTGCGAACTTAATAGTATGAAATTGCTACAACGAAATAACAGCCTTAGCCGAATTGGTCTGATGTTTTTGGCTGCGTTGGTGCTGGGGTTGGCCGCGCCTGAGGCTGCGTTATCGTCAACCGCTGCCGATGGGAAGACTCGGCGCCGCGCGGACAGGGCCTTACGCGAAGGCGAATATGAGGAAGCCGCAAAGTTGTTCCGCGAGCTCCTGGCTGACAACGCTCACGATCACAAGTCTCGCCTTGGGCTAAGCTTTGCTCTTCTCAAACAAAGACTTTTGCGCGACGCCTACGATCATGCAGCAAGAGTTATCATGACGGATCCGCTCTCCGCGCGCGCGCACGCGTTGCTAGGAGCAACGATTCTTGCCGGCGGCGATTTCCGCGACTCCGTCGAAGAATTCAAGACTGCACTCAGCATTCAGGATAACGAATCGCTCGCCATCGCGGGTCTGGCGATGGTCGACTTTTATGAGAACCGTCTTGAGTCATCGATCAGAGGTCTGCGACGCGCGGTCGAGTTGGACTCATCAGAACCTGATTACATTTTCAACCTGGGCCAGGCTACGGCACGCAGCGAAAGATATAGGGAGGCAGCCGACGCTTACGAGAGATTTCTGACAATTGCGCCTAAGACCGACAGCGATCGCCGCGATCGTATTCGCGGGTTGATCGACTTTCTGCGGTATCTCGGCAAGCAAAGCTCACTCTACGTTCTTACTGGAAAAAACAAGACCGACCTGATTTTCGAGTCGGTGGATGGCCGGCCAGTCCTTAACGTGCGGGTTAACGGCGGTAAGGAAAATTTGAAGTTCGTATTGGACACGGGATCCGGAATGTCGGTGGTCTCGGAGGTGACGGCCAGGAAACTAGGTTTACGTCCGGTGGCCCGTGGGGGACTTGCGCGGGCGGTGGGTGGTGGCGGCAAGTTTGAGATTGTGTACGGATTTCTCTCGTCGCTGGAACTGGGTGACGTGAAAGTCGACAGTGTTCCGGTTTACATTCGGCATTTTTATGACGGCACCGTACCGGTTGATGGCTATCTTGGGTTGTCTGTGATCTCTCGATTTATCGCGGCTCTCGACTACAGCAATAACAGCTTTAGCTTGCGTCGCGGTGTCGAGGCCCCGGTGGCGCGAACAAATGTTGGCACCGGTGCTGCGATGTCCGACGTCATTGAGATTCCAGTACGCACTACTTCGAGCGGATTTATTAGTGGCGAGGTGCGCGTCGACGGAATTGAGAAGCCCTTGAATTTCATCATCGATACTGGCGCCTCAATTTCTGTGGTCTCTGAAAAGCTCGCTGAGCAGGAAGACCTCGCAAATTATCTGCAGCCTACTCGAATGCGGGTGTTTGGTGCAGCTGGGATTGCCGACGACGTCAAGATGGTCCTGTTACCAAGAGTGATGCTGGGGACATTCGTGCGTGAAAACGTCAACGCCGCCGTGCTTGATCTGGAGCCTTTGAACGAAACTACCGGCTTCACTCAAAACGGAATACTCGGGGCAAACTTCCTTCGCCATTTCCGGGTGTCGTTTGATTTTCAAAGAGGCTTAATTCGACTGGAACCGCTGAAGCCCAGGGCCGATGGTGCAAACACTTCGTCAAGTACTTATGTAGCTCCGACACAATGAAGCAAAGTCTCTATCTTGAAACTTCGGTCATCGGCGCCTACCTGGACAACGGCGAACCCTTTCGGCGTGACTTGACGATCCGCTGGTGGGAACATGAGATGCCTGATTATCGCGCGGTAGTATCGCCGCTCGTCTCGCGTGAACTTGAACGTCTGACTGAGCCGCACCGTTCGTCTTATCTAAACCTGATTTCTCCGCTCGAGCAGGTTGAGCTTACGGAAGAAGCAACGATTCTTGCCGATGGTTACGTTTCCAGAGGAATTTTTCATCGGAAGTACATTGCTGATGCTTTACACGTGGCCATCGCTTCTTATCATAAAGTCGACTACCTTGTGACCTGGAATTTCGGTCATCTGGCTAACGTTCGCAGGCAGGCACGAATTCGTTTGTTTAATACCGCGGCCGGATTTTTTGTGCCCATGATCGTCACACCGGAATTCCTGGTTTCGGAAGCGACGGAAAAAATAGTGAACGAGCCGTCGGAGATCGAAAACTGAATGTATCGCCGCCCCAAGTTTTTGGAAGTGCTGCACGCTATTCGCGAAGAAATGTCGCGAGAAGTAGATTATGACGTGGACCTTTTCGCGGAAATGGTGCGTTCGGGTATCAGACCGGCCTATGGACCCGAAAGAATTATTCGCGGTATACGAACACGCGCAGCTCGTAACGACGAAGAAGAGGCGGTAGACATCCAACCCAGACCCAGGAAACGAGCGGGCAAGCGATAACAGAAACTAACGGAGTCAATTCTCTCAAGTGCGATGAACGCAACATTCGAAACCATTGGATTGGAAGTGCCCAGCGAGAAGGCCTTCAATTACCTTGCGGAGCAGGCTGGGGATCAGGGCGAAGCGACGCAACTAAACCGGCGAGGCGCGGTGCTCCATGGTCGCTGCTGGAAGTTAGGGGAAGGACTGGAAGTCTGGACAGTCCTTTATGAGTCAGGCAGTGGGGATGTTTTTTATGCCGACTGCCGGCCCGGATTTCGCGCCCGTCACATTCAGACCATTAGCCCATGGGCGCTCACGGAATACGATGAGGAAGGCGAAGCTGTGGTCCATGGCTATCGCGAAGGGACTGACTGCGAAGTATTGTTTGAATTGCAGAACCTAACCGAGGTTGGACCAGGCGGCTTTCGCGCGCCGGCACTTCACGTTGGTCTATGCGGTCTGGCATATCGTGCCCGCGTGCGTAACGTACCGGCAAAGACGAGGTGGATGCCTCTGGACAAAGCAGCGCCGTCACGCGCGGCACATGAAAACGATTGGAGTCTGTCCGGACGGGTAATCGCCTTCAAGCCTTTGAAAAACCCTCTTTCAGGCAGCGACCTCTATTGGATTAATGTCGATCTTGAAAAAATGAACCTGGAGATTCTGGTTAATCAACGCGCGTTGCGTGGCGATGTACTGGCTCCGGGTGTCACGCTCGACGCGGAGATTTGGCTGCAGGGTCATGTTCTTGACGAGTTGGCTTTGCTGTCAAGATACGAAGGCGTCGACATGACGACATCCGTCGCAGGCTTCTGGTCGCAGCTAAGACGAAAAAATTAAAGTCTGTAGTTCAAAGCTCAGCCTTTAAGCTGCGCGCAAGCTGAAGCCCGAACTGGATGGTATTCATTTTGTAGGGGCGTCCCTTCGTGGGCGCCCCTCATCGCTGGAAACGGAGCGCCCAAGGGACGCCCCCACAATTTTGTCTCTGATGAAACGCCTGCTCGTTGTTGTCTTCGTTGTCCTCACCGTCGGAATAGCTGCCTATTTTTTCAATCACTATTGGATTCATCGTTACGACAGCCTCATTGCCAGGCAAGCCTCGGTGTATCGACTCGATCCCGATTTGGTTTGGAGCGTTATCAATGAAGAGACGTATTTTCGGCCGTGGAAGACCGGGCAGGACGGCGAGATTGGATTGATGCAGATCACACCCACGGTCGGTCGCGAGTGGGCCGCCGCCACGGGAATGCGGGACTTGGAACGACGGATGGCCGAAGATCCAGCTGCATTACTCAAAGACCCTGAGCGAAATATTCAGATCGGATCGTGGTATCTCGAAAAGGTTCGCGAGCCCTTCCGAGAGATCGCCGGGGCGGATGCGCGAATGTTAGCGGCGTATAACGCTGGACCGAGGCGAGTAACTGAGTGGAGCAAACCCACGGAGGCTGGGCGTGTGCTGTCTGAAGAGGAGTTCATCAATAAGATCGACATACCCTCAACGCGTGCTTACGTTGTTTCCATATTAGAGCGTTATCGGAAACTGAAAGGACCTGCCCAGATCGGTAACAACCCTGTCGCTTCTCCAAACAAGAAGGATTAGCAGTGTAAACGCAGACGTCAGGTTGCGTGGCCTTAGGAATCAAACGTCCGCAAACTAACAGTTTGCGTTACATCGAATGACCACACTTTATTCAGCCAGATGGGTTTTGCCAGTCACATCTACGGCCATCGTTGAAGGCGCGATCGCTGTTGAAGGCGATCGAATCGTCTCGGTTGGTACACGCGTTGAACTAACCAAACAGTTTCCTCAATCAAACCTGCAAGATTTTGGCGAGGGGGTAATCATTCCCGGTCTCGTCAATGCTCATTCGCATCTTGAGCTAACCGCGATGCGCGGTTTCCTTGAAAACGAAGAAACTGACTTCTTCGCCTGGTTAAGAAAACTTACCTTCGCGAGACTCGAGAAGATGACTTCAGAGGACCTTTACGTTTCCGCGGCCTGGGGCGCATGCGAGGCGATTCGAGGCGGCGTTACGTCTGTCGCCGACGCCAGCGATTCCGCATCCACCACGATGCAGGCACTAAAAGACGTCGGTTTGGCAGGCATCGTTTTTCAGGAATCATTTGGCCCGGATCCAGGTCTCGCGAAACAGAACTTTGAAAAGCTGACGGCAAAAGTCGCAAATCTTCGCGCAGGTGAGACATCGCTGGTCAAAGCTGGTGTATCACCGCATGCCCCTTACACAGTTTGCGCACGTCAGCTTGAGATGATTTCCAGGTTCGCGATTGACGAAAAACTGCCGCTCATGATGCATGCGGGTGAAACGTCTATGGAGGTTTGGCTCCTCCGTGAAGGGAAGGGCCCATTTGCTGATGGACTCAGAAGCAGAAACATTGACTGGCAAGCGCCGGGCGTTTCACCGATTCAATATCTGAACGATCACGGCATACTCAATACACACCCGCTGCTGGCCCATTGTATTCACGTGGACGATGCTGACATCCAAATGATGAAATCCACCGGAACGCGAGTGGCCCACTGTCCGAAGTCAAACGCTAAACTTGGTCATGGAGTCGCGCCGTTGTTGAAGTTTGTCAAAAACGGTCTTGCCGTTGGGATCGGCAGCGACTCCGTTGCCAGCAATAATATTTGTGACCTGTTCGAGGAATCACGGTTCGCGTTGTTGATCTCCCGCCTGCAGGCGGAGGAAACAACTAAAGGTGCTTTTCTGGACGCTGGAGATGCTTTGCGGATTGCGACGACAGGAGGTGCGGCGGCGTTAGGTTGGGACGCAGAGATAGGCTCGTTGAGACAGGGCGCGCGCGCAGACTTTGCCGTTGTCTCTCTGGCGAACTCGCATCAGACTCCCTCATACGACGAAACGAACACACTGATCTTTGCATCTTCCGGACGTGATGTCGTACTGACGGTGATTGCCGGGCAGGAAGTTTATCGGGACGGGCGAGTGACGACAGCGGATGAGGAAAGGCTGCGCGCCCGTATGAATGAGATTGCGGAAAAACTGTAACGCAAACTGCTAGTTTGCGGAGCGCGCCAAAGAGGCAAGGGCGCATCATCCGCAAACTAACAGTTTGCGTTACGTTTTATCTGAGTTGCTCTAACCCAACGATGCCGCAATTGCCGCATCGAATATTTCCAGGGCTACGTCGACATTCTCTTTGGTCAGGATTAACGGTGGCGACCAGCGAATCGCGTTTGCTCCCGCGCCCAGAATAATCAAGCCGCGGTCAAAGCACGCTACCTCGATGCGGTCGCGCAGCTCAGGCGCCGGCTTGTTTGAGGTGCGGTCTTCAACAAACTCCACACCAATCATCATTCCCATTCCGCGCACGTCGCCGACACAGTCATACTTCTCCTGCAATTGTTCGAGCCCGGCCTTTAGATATGCGCCAACGTTTGCGCTGTTTTCAACCAGTCCGCCTTCAAGCAGTTCGATTGTCTTCAGCGCCGCGGCGATGCAAACCGGATTTCCTCCAAACGTCGATGCATGCGCGCCTGGTTTCCAGTTCATCAAGTCAGCACGCGCCACGCAAGCGCCTATCGGCAAACCCGAACCGATTCCTTTCGCTATGCAAACGATATCTGCCTCGACGCCGTAGTGCTCGCTTGCAAACATCTTTCCGGTGCGGCCCATCCCCGATTGCACCTCATCAATGATCAGGAGGATTCCATGTTTGTCGCAGATGCGCCGCAATCCCTTTAGGAAACCGTTCGGGGAAGGGACATATCCACCTTCTCCCTGCACAGCTTCGACAACAATAG
>JBGTCM010000142.1:0-2259 GCA_041748795.1 Pyrinomonadaceae bacterium | reverse complement strand
CTCCGTGCAGGCGGCCGGTAATCTAGCACAAACCCGCTTCCCAAGAGCAAATTACCATCAATTTCGCATAACGATTTCGAGTGGGTTTTTACGTGAGGCAACGAATAGCATTTCGAGTGGGTTTTTACGTGAGGCAATAGGGGGTCAGCCGCGCTTCAAATAGCTCGACACGAGGCACGAGCGACTCCCTGGAGTGCGGCGGCTCGGCCCCGCTTTCGTTTGTTCGGCACTACGCGCCTTACAGAACCGAGCGCGGTAGCGCCGGATGCAACAGGCTACGTAGCAATACTCCACCCGCCTATTGCCAGATGCGGAGAGCAAGTAGACTGCTTCAACACCCCTCCGTTCTACGTTTGTCTAATGCCAGGCGGCCTCCAGCATCCGGCGCTAACGCGTCGGGGTTCTGTAGTGGCGTCGCGCATCTTGGGCCACAGCGTGGCGTCAAGCCGCCACGGGCCAAAGCGGCGCCGGGCCGCCGCACTCCAAGGAGACGCCTCTTCCTGAGGGGTATGCTTTGATTTGCGCGGAGGGAGACTCTGCGAGAGAATCTCTGTTCAGTCATAAACAGGAATGAAGATTAACTTGATGCCAAAGACTCTTCGATTGTCGGCGCTTACACTTCGATTGCCGGCGCTTACTCTCCGACTGTCGGCCCTTTCGATATTGCTCCTGTTCGTCTCGGGCTTTGCGGAGTGTTACAAACCCGTAACGAAGAACCAGCTTCCTTCGCGCATCAAGACCGTCGCAGTGCCGGCGTTTGAAAACCAGGCGCTGAGATACAAGATCGGGTCGCGCTTTGCTGATGCCGTGATTAACGAACTCATCAGGCGTGGGCGCGGGTTAAAGGTGCAGGGAGATCGCGAAGGCGCGGACGCCGTGATCGAAGGCGTGATCAAAAGCTTCACGTATTCAGGCGTGCTGCTTGACGATCGCGGTCGAGCGCGTGTCTTCGAGGTAACGATCTATGCAGCGGTGACCGTTCGTGACCAAACTGAGAACCGCGTGCTTTACGACAATCAGAACTTCGTCTTCCGAGGCGAGTATGAATTCGCGAACGACCCTCGCAACTTCTTCAACGAAGAAGATCCGGCCGTCCAGCGCATGGCCCGAAGCTTTGCCGAGAGCATCGTCTCGACTCTGACCAACGCCATTCAGCCCAGCAAATGAGCAGCCTCACCCGCACTGAACTCGAGCGTTCTCTGAAGGCCGGCAAAGTCGCGCCTCTCTATCTACTGGTTGGCTGTGAAACCTATCTCCGTGATACCGCAGCGCGCACCATCGCAGACGCCGCACTGATGGGCACACTCCTGCGCGAGTTTAATGAATCCTCTTTTAACTTGTTGTCAGACTCCGCGATGGCCGCTGTGGCCGCTGCCGAGCAACTGCCGATGATGTCTGAACGTCGCGTCGTGAAAATCAGAGACTTCGCGAAGGTGCGCGAGACTGAAGAGGACATTCTCGTCAACTATCTCAGCCGGCCGGTTGATTCAACGGTGATGATTTTCGTGGCCGGCGATCTTGATAAGCGCAAGAAGCTCACCAAGTCGCTGCTTAAAGATTGCAAGGTTGTGGAATTCGCCGCAGTTAAAGACGTGGAAGCCAAGACCTGGGCGCGAACGCGTCTTAAAGAACTGAGGATCAACGCCGACGATCGGGTGCTGACCGACATCGTGAAACTTGTCGGCTGCAACCTGCAAACACTTTCGTCCGAGGTGGACAAACTCGCCGCAGCCGCACTCGAAACTAAACAGATCACGCCCCAGATGGTCGACCAGTTAATTGGGCGCTCGCGAGAGCTTTCGAATTTCGATTTGGGAGATCAACTAATCGCGGGCGATCGCCGCCGAGCTCTGGAAACGTTACATCGCCTGCTGGAGGATGACGTCGCGCCGGTGATGCTCCTGGGTTTGATTGCTGGAAACTACCATCGTCTGGCGATGGCCAAGGAAATGCTCAATCGAGGGAGACGTGACGATGTTTACCGACTGATCTACGGTCCTCCATCAAAGCGCGACGCCTTTATGAACACTCTGCAACGAAGCGATGCCACCAAAATCGCACGCGGCATAAAGCTCATCGCCGATGCCGACCTGGCCATCAAAACCTCACAAGGCGGAGGCGGCCCCAAAGGCGCGAAGCTGCAACTGGAAATGCTCGTCTGTGAATTGGCGGGAAACTAATCAAAACATTACCGGGGTTATTTGCTTTGCCGGGATTACGTGTGACTAGAACTGATCCACGAATCACACGAAACAGCAC
>JBGTCM010000141.1:0-2613 GCA_041748795.1 Pyrinomonadaceae bacterium | reverse complement strand
CGTACCCCGCTGATTTCGGTGAGTTCGTTGATGGAGATCGTAATTCGATGAAGGGAGTAATCCTTCATTGAATTCGCCGAGGTTTGTGGAATCAACGAGTTTAGCGATGCGGTGAATTGTGATGCTTGCAGTTTTAACGGTGTCAAGGAAAGCCGCCCGCGCAGAGTGGCGGTTAGGGTAGGGATAAGAGGCTGTGCGTAGGAGCATTTTGTTAAGCGCCGCTGGTCTCCGGTTCGGGGTGCGCAGGCCATGCGGCCTGAGCTTACATGCCGGGCAAAAAAGGCTTAAGCGGAAGGCCCCGGTATTCACCAGAACCTTCCGCCGACCAGATGTTTCCAGTCCTGCCTTTGGTTGTTAGCCTTGAAAATTTCCTTTTCGCTTAATTCGGGCTTTTCGGATGACGTTCCCAAATCCGGGCGATGTGGTGATCGCGTAGCGCAGAGGATCGGGCATGTTGAAGCGATTGGAGCGGAGCGCGTGTCCGTCTTCAGCAAAAGAGTAAATGTTCTGCGGCTTGAGTGCGCCGGTTTGGGTGTATGCGATTGCTGCGCCTTTGATGGTCTTGGCTGCGGAGACTTGCGGGTGGGCACTCGCGCCTTGTGGGTCTCCGTCGTTTGCGGTTGACTTCGAGCTGGCGAAGACACTTACGGTGAGCAAAGTTAGAGTGATGACGAGGAGGGCGAAGATTCGGCTGAAGCGAGCTGAGTGTTTCATGGCTGTGCTCCTGTTGAAGTTGAAGGCGATTTGGTGAATACCGCTTTCTTTTTCTATGTGGTGGATAGACGGTTCTAGAGTATGGCGACGAGAGTTGGGTTATAGCTTGCCAGTTGGCCCGCGTAGCGGCGGAGAAGCTTTCTGCCGGCGGCGAGTTCGCGCGGATTTAGAACCGTTTTTGTTGCGAGGCGATGGCCAAAGTCTGCGTCGAATTTGCTGAATCCGACTCCGTCGCGCGTTCGCGCGCCGTCGCAATCGTTTGCAAGATATTGGAGACCTTCGGAAACCGCGTTTCGGAGAGCTGGTGTGATTACGTTTTCTAGTCGTTGTACGGCTTCCGTGAGTATGAGTTCAGTGACTTCGCCAATTTCGGCTATGGAGCGTGCGATCGTATCTGCGGCTTCCTGCTCTGTGTTGCCGTTATGGCCTTTGATCCATTCGTAATTGACTTCGTGGATCTGCGCGGCGGTGTCGAGTCTGGCCCAGCAGTCGTGATTGGTGCGGCGTTTGAATTCGCCTTTCATCGTTTCGACCACGTAGCGCGAGTCAGAACGAACTATCACTGTGCATGGTTCTTTCAGGGATTCGAGCCCGCGCGCAACGGCGATTATTTCGGCGCGTTGATTGGTGCTCTCGCCGATGTATTCGGCAACAGCGCGGCGGTGTCCCTGGTAGTTCAGGATGGCGGCGGCAGCCGCGCGCGTTTGGGCTTGGCCATTTCCGAGGCAGGCGCCGTCGGCGGTGATGATGACGAGTTTTGTTTCAGACATGATGTTGCTCCGAAGGCGACATAAAAAAACGCACGTCGCTTTAAGGTAGTTTGAAGGCGACGATGATTGATTTGTGGTAATGACGATTAGGGCGACCCGTTGCTGGGCCGCCCAATCGTATTTGTGGGTCAAGCCTGACGACTAGAAGGGCACGTCGTCGTCTGCGACCTGGCCATCGCCAGCAGCGGCTTCGCTGGTAGCTCCCGCTTCGCCGCCGGCTTCACCAGCGCGACTTCGTTTCATTCCCGCGAGGAACTGGACGTCGCTGGTGTTGATGTTCATGGTCAGGCGGGTTTCCCCATCGCGGCCTTTCCACAATTCCGGGTTGATGCGGCCCTCGAGGTAGACGGGATCGCCTTTCTTGAGGTGCTGCGCTACCGCTTCGGCCGAATTGCCGAAGACGTTCGCCTTGAACCAGAGCTGCTTCTCGGTTTTCTGTCCATCGGATCCCGTTCGGCGTTCGTTAGCGCAAACGGAGAACGACGTGACTGGTGCGCCGCTGGGCATGTAGCGAAGTTCGGGGTCCGCGCCAAGGTTTCCAACGACAGTGACTTTTGCAAATGACATGATCTGAGACTCCTTTGAGAGTGGGTGACTTTATCTTGTTGAGTGAAATGAACGACCTGCGTTTGACGGACAAGTTGTTCGCTAACGTCAGATTCACCTGCCGGGTGAACTGACTGGGACGGTTCTTGCGGTCAGCCCCAAATTTTCTTTTCGTTGTTGGAGCTAAGGACTTGTTTAGATGGATTAAGGACCACCCATTGACCTTTCCTTTCGGAGTCGGTTTCTGAGTGGCCCTCTTTCCTTTGCGTGCGGGCTTTCGAATTGCTAGACAGGTCAAAGTAAGTTTCTTACTCCTAGTGGTCTATCGATTGCCCTTCTTTGTTGTATCGCGCTCAACCCCAAGTGGCTGCGAGCACTCTTCGTTTCTGGAAGGTGCTTCAAGCTGTCCTGTTGGGTGTTAGATTCATGTTCAGATCAACGTGTGTGATCGGGCGGCGTGTTTGAGGGCCGCTATGATTGTTTCGGCGTTGATGAGGAGTAGAACTGAAAGGTAAAACGCAATGCTCATTGCGAGCGTTTGGTGGCTGTGCTGGATGAACAGGTAGTTGGTTGCGTTTTCAAT
>JBGTCM010000140.1:0-4572 GCA_041748795.1 Pyrinomonadaceae bacterium | reverse complement strand
TCCTGGGAGGCGTTGGGGTTGCGACAATTATCGTGATTGGCGCCGCAATCATGATTCTCGCTTTGGCGAGTATGGGAGATGACGAGAATACCAACGCCAACTCGAATACCAACAGAAACGCGAACTCCCGCACAGTCAATCGAAACAGCAACACCAACAGCAGTATTACTAACGTAAACTCCAGTGCAAACTTGCCATCGTCTTTCGAAGACGATTTTTCGGAAGCAAAATGGGGCGCCGGTAATTATGACTATGGGGACATCTGGTACGACGACGACGAGTATCACATGCGTGCAAAGGCCAAGTCGTTTCTGGTGATGTATGCACCGTCGAATGATTACAACACCGAAAACGCTACGGTCCGTGTCACCACGCGTAGTGTGGATGGTAACGGACCCTCCACCGGATACGGTCTGATCATTCACGGCCAGAAAAAAGGCGGCGACCTGGAAGACTATGCGTTGCTGATTTACACGGGTGCTGACCCGCAGTATGAAATCGTGAAGCATAAAGGTGGCGAGCAGACGACGGTTGTAGCCTGGAAGAAATCGAAAGTGATTCGATCTGGAACCAGCCCCAACCAACTTGAGATTCGGGCTAAAGGAACCGATCTCACGTTTTATATCAACGGTCAATATGTTGATCGGGTCACCGACACTGAAAATTTCAGGCGCGGCCTGGCAGGGCTTTATACCAGCGATACCGCCGACGTAGCTTTCGACGATCTGGAAATAGAGAGATAGTCCAAAGTCTAATGTCCAAAGTCCAAAGTCCGGTTGTCCAGCATCATTGGTTTCTTCGAATGCACTTTTGGCTGACGGTTCTGACTTTGGACTTTGGACATTGGACTTTTTTTAATGCAACTTAACCTCAGAGTCCTGGCCGGGCCATATCAAGGTCGCGTTTTCACCTTCACGCAGGCAGATACTTTCTTGATCGGAAGGACCGCCGATTCTCACCTTTACCTTCCCGAAGACAGGTTTTTTTCCCGTCATCACTGTTTGCTGGAAATCACTCCGCCTCATTGCCGGCTGCGTGACCTGGGTTCCACTAATGGAACCTTTGTAAACGGGGTGCGAGTTGCGGACGCAGACCTGAAAAACGGCGATCGTATCCAGGGCGGTGAAACCGTACTTCTGGTTGAAGTCGGCGAAGAAGTCAGCAGCGCCAACGCTGCGACTAATGAAATCACAATGAGGCCGACAATCGTTGCGGTCGAATGTTTGAACTGCGGACGCCGCGAGGAGGCCCAGTCGAGCGCCGACGAGGAGCAGTTAAGTTTTCTATGCGAGGACTGCCGCATCGAAATGAAAAACGCGCCACAGCCTATCCCGGGCTACGACATGGTGCGATTACTGGGTCGCGGCGGCATGGGTTGCGTCATGCTCGGGCGCAACCAACAGACCGGCGCCGCTGTGGCAATTAAGACACTATTGCCGGAGTTTGCAGTTACTGACAAAGCGATGCGCCGGTTCATGCGTGAGATTGATGTAGCCTCTGCCCTCAAGCATACGAACATTGTCGAGTTCATCGATCGAGGGATGCATAACGGCGTAGTTTATTTAGTGACTGAGTTTGTTAACGGCGCTGACGCCGCTCATCTGGCGGATGCGCGCGGCGGCCGGCTGCCACCGCAGGAAACCATCGCCATCATAACTCAAGTTCTTGATGCGTTATCTTATGCTCACCAGCAAGGCTACATTCATCGCGACATCAAGGATCAGAACATCCTGGTCAGCGGAACCTGGCCCAACGCATCGGCGAAGTTGACTGACTTTGGATTAGCGAAGAGTTTTACGCAGTCAGGTATGAGCGGGGTGACGGTAGCGGGCGAGATGGCCGGCACGCTTGCGTACATGCCGCCCGAGCAATTGAAAAACTTTCGCGACGTGAAACCTCAGTCAGACATTTACGCCGTCGGCATGACTGCTTACAGTCTGCTCTCTAACGAGCTGGCCTTGAACCTGCCGAGGAAGTCGAGCATGGCAGAAACCATCAAGGCCATCTTCGAACAGCCCACAGTCCCACTCCGCGAACGTGCGCCTTCCCTTCCTCCGCAGCTTTGCGAAATCATCGACCGGGCCCTGGTTAAAGACCCTGCCCACCGTTGGCAATCAGCTCAAGCCATGCGCAACGCGCTTCAGCACGTCACCTAACTTTTTGGAGTGCGGCGGCTCGACGCCGCTTTTGGTTCGGTTGAGTTAACCGGCGAATAATGAAGTCGTTTGCCCATTGGACCAAATTTTTGTTCGCTATCGCACTGTCGCTGACTCGCTCGAGGAAGCAATCTCCAGTTTCCAGTTTTCGATTGGCGTCCCCTTCGTCTGTAGATTAGACGTCAAATAGTAGAGCCGCTGCGTGGCGGGTTCGTTCGGGGCCTGCGTGAAGCGGTCGTTAAGATAATAAGGCGGTATGCTCTGATAATAGAGCGTCGCCTTCACGGTCAAGTTCTTTGCGTTTAAGCCATCCAGAGGTACTTCATATCGCACCACGTTGGTTCCGCTCCCATCGGTGTATGCAGCGTCATTCCCGACTTTGACCGGATGCGTTTCGTGCAGGTATGCCTCAGGTATGTAAGGCGTCTTGTCAGGTCTGAGTGGGCCCGTTTTGGTCCAGCCGTACGGGAGCACACGGTTATCCTTCAGTTGGTAATCACGTCTGATGAAGCTGGTAGTCAGAGCACATTGAATGTTCAGGTTGAGCTCCTCATAGATTTGCGCCTGATCCTCACGGGTGATCGCAGAGCCGCTATTGCTTCGGGGATTCCAGAAGAAATGCGGTTGATAATGCTGAGGATTAACTCCCGGAAGATACTTATCATTGCAGCCGGCAGGATAGTCATGGTTCGACGGTTTGCTACCGTCTTTGTAAACATCAAAGAGCTCCGAGGCGAGTCTTTGGCTGCTACTCTTCCCGCCTTGGGTGATCACTCCAAGCCCGTTCGTGCAACCTGAACACCAAACTGTCTGACCGGTGTTGTTGTCAGTGACGCGAAGTTCCAGAAATGCACGTCGAAACCCAACGCCACTGGGAAACCTGTGTCCGGTCTTGTTCGTGACCATGACATCGGCGATCAATTTCCCGCCGTCGATGGTCACGGGTGCGAGAGAAACATCGGCCGTCGAGTTTTGCGCCTGCTCGACAAAGGCATCGATGGCCGTCGAAAGGTCATCAAGGCCGGACATATAGTCGTTCTGCCGCACGCCCAAAATCACGTTCGCCATCATGCTGTTGCCGTTTGAATTGTATGGCGACATGTACTGTCGAAACATCTCCATCAGCGAAACGTTCAGCCCCTGCAATTGATGACGGGCGAATCCCGTCTCTCTGAAGCGCACGCGAATCTTTTCGTTAGGCAAACGATTCCCTGTTTGCGGATACTGATCATCCTCGATAAAGGCTATTGGCTGGCGGATCACTGGAATATCCAGCGTCCCTTTGGAATTTCTGTACTTCGTGGCCATGTGGCAATCCTGACAGGTCTGTGCCTTCGGATTGGATCCAACCTCATTTTGATACCCGCTGTTCAGCCACTCCAGATAGGTCACCTGCTCGAGGTGTGGTTTGTTAGGGTCGGCGTCCGGATTGTCCATCAAAGGTAGATTGATAGTGTGACAGTTGCCGCACATCCGCGAAGTCTTGATGTAAGGATCGTGTTTGGGTTTGATCGCCAGCGCGTTGTTCATCGGATCGGTGACTATCTCCTTGTCTTCGAATGGACCAAAGAGTTCGTCAGCGTTTCCGGTTGTGAAGTTGCCGGTGATGTTGTTTTTCAGAAAGCTTGTTAGCGGATCGGGGTCTTCCCTCGAAGGTTTGTCGCGGACGATGCGATGACACGCCATGCAACTTACGCCGTCGCGGGCCAAGGCGCCGTAGACGTAAGCGTTCTTATCCCTGGGCTGAGGCTCGCTGTCGTACGTCGTGTAAACCAGTTGCCGCTCAAAATCACCTTTGTCTGTTCCACCGTGGTCCTCGTCCAACCGCCTCTTCCCCATCACTCCATGACACTTGAAGCAGGTATTGTTAACGGCCTTGATGTTCTCCGCCATTTTCACCGGATCGTTTTTGAAGAAGCTCTTAACGAAGGCGATTTCGCTGTCGAGTTGTGCGTAGAAGATTGGGTCGCGGCCGGCGAGTCCCATTGGTGACCAGCGCCACTCGCCGAACGGCGAAACGTTCATCGTGGGAGTAGACCCATCCGGTTGCTTTGCGCCGGTATACAACATGACGTTGCCGTAAGTGCCACCGCTGTGACAGCCCATACATTGGTCCGAAGTTAAAAACAGGTTGGGATTTGGCGACGTCTTCAGTAGCGCCGTTGAGGGTCCGATTTTTTGCGGAAAAATGTGATCGTATGTTTCACCGGGCAGCCTCTGCACCTTTTCCAGGGGCACTGGGTCAATCGACTTATAGAAAGCTACAAACGCCGGATCGAGAGTGGTCGCCGGCTTCTCTTTAATCAACTTAAAGAGTTCGAGTTGCTTCGGTAGATCGATCGGTGGCGCGTTATGCCCTGCTGTAGGCAAGACGCCATCGCTTGCGGCAGCTACGCCGCACGGAGGTGGGGCCGGT
>JBGTCM010000139.1:0-2359 GCA_041748795.1 Pyrinomonadaceae bacterium | reverse complement strand
TGCACTTCATCGCCATGGAATATGTAGAAGGCACGACCCTGCGCGAGAAGATCCAT
This sequence comes from Pyrinomonadaceae bacterium, assembly GCA_041748795.1. Classification (GTDB taxonomy): domain Bacteria; phylum Acidobacteriota; class Blastocatellia; order Pyrinomonadales; family Pyrinomonadaceae; genus PSRF01. The sequence goes on along the minus strand of JBGTCM010000139.1, from coordinate 2,303 downwards.
CATGAGCGCACTGACCTGAGAAAACTCATCAAATACCTGCAGCAGGTTGCCAGTGGTTTGGCGAAAGCCCATGGGGCCGGGATCGTCCATCGCGATCTGAAGCCTGACAACATCATGATCGCGCGCGACGGTTACGCAAAGATTCTCGACTTCGGTCTGGCAAAACTGGTTGAGCCCGCGGGTGTCGGGCCCTCCAGCGAAACTGCCAGTGACGTGGCTACGGTGGAATGGGAACAACATTCGCTGCCGGGAAAACTTTTGGGTACGGTCGGTTATATGTCGCCCGAGCAGGCCCAGGGCAAGATGGACGACATAGACCATCGTTCAGATATTTTCTCCTTTGGCTGCATGCTCTATGAGGCCATCACATTGCGCCGGCCGTTTCAGGGCGAGTCGAAAGTGCAATCGCTTTACAGAATCGTCTACGAGGCGGCGCTTCCCCTCAAGGATTTCAATCCTGCGTCTCCACCGGAGTTGCAGCGCATCGTGCGCCGTTGTTTAGCAAAGGATCGTGAGGAGCGATACCAATCAATTCAGGATGTTGCCCTCGAGTTGAGGGAACTGCGCCGCGAGATTGAAGGGGATACCCAAATCGATACCACGATCGCGCCGCCGATGATGGGAAGTTCATTAACGCAGGCCTCGCATCTTCAAAGCTCGATCACACCAACCATGGGAAGCGCCTCGAGCACCAGCGTGGACCATGCGGGCCGCCCCACAACCAGCAGCGAAGTAATCATCAGCGAGATCAAACAACACAAGCGAGGATTCTTACTCGCTCTGTTGAGCTTGATTGTGGTTGCTGGAGCACTCATTGCCCTGTGGGTCAGGTTTGCACCCGGTCCGAAAGTTGAGCCTTTTCGCACGTTTAAGATCCAGCGACTGACTACCGGCGGGAAGGTCGGTAACGCATCGATGCGAGGCTACACCTCGATTTCGCCCGACGGCGCGTTCGTGGTTTTCAGAACTACCGAGTCAGGCAAAGACAGCTTGTGGGTGCGACAGGTTTTCACCGGCAGCCTCGTAAAGATCGTGCCGGATATTAAAGAAAAGATCGGCGGCACAACATTCTCGCGTGACGGCCAGTTTATTTACTATTCGACCTTCGACGACAGGGACCCGGTGGGGACGCTTTACCAGGTGGCCTTCCTGGGAGGAACGCCGCGCCGCATCATGGGTGGCGTTACGAGTTCGGTGACTTTCTCACCAGACGGTAAACAGTTGGCCTTTGTTCGGTATTCTCCGGATCAAACTGCATTGGTCACAGCTAACGTGGACGGGACGGGCGAGCGCGAGATTGCGGTTCGTAAATCACCGGCGTTCTTCGCGTATGGTGCTGGACCATCATGGGCTCCGGACGGCAAAACGATAGCGTGTGGCGCTGGAATCTTTAGCGGCAATCTCGCCGCCACTGTGGTCTCAGTTCCGGCAACGGGGGGATCTGAGAAGCCGATAACCAGGCAGAATTGGGCTTCCGTTTCTCGAGTGCAATGGCAACACGACGGCACGGGATTGATTGTTGCCGCCGTCCCGGAACTAACTTCAGCGGGCACGCAGTTGTGGTATGTGGCACATCCCAGCGGCGAGGTGAGGAGAATTACAAACGATCTGAACGCATACGGCACCACCAGCCTTGGTCTAACCGCGGACTCGAAGACCATGGTCACCGTTCAGGCGGATAGGTCTTCACAGATTTGGGTGGTCGTGCCCGGTGAAAACGCGAGTGAGGGGAAACAAATAACCCATGGCAAGTTTGACGGCGATACCATCGCGTGGACGCCGGATGGAAAGATTCTTTATACGGGCCCGGCCGGCGAGCAGTTAGACATCTGGAGCATTAACGCGGATGGCACAGACCATAAGCAGTTGACCACGGATTCGTATACCGAAGGATTGGGCTGTGTTTCCGCGGACGGTCGTCACGTGGTGTTCAGCTCAAACCGTTCGGGAAATTTCAATCTCTGGAGAATGACTTTCGGCGAGCGCGAGCCTCAACAACTCACCCACGGAGAGAAAATGGATTCTCAGCCGGTGTGTTCGCCTGACGGGCAATGGGTGTTATTCAGATCGTACAGGCAAGGGAAGCCGACATTTTGGAAAGTGCCTCTGGCCGGTGGCCAGCCTCAACAACTATTCGATGGGTCGTCTCAATGGGCGGCGATTTCGCCGGACGGCAAGCTTGTGGCTGTGCGCTTCTTTGACGAGCAAAGTAAGGCCAACCGAATTGCGATATTGCCATTTGCAGGCGGCGCGCCAGTCAAGACTCTGGAGGTGTCAGGAAGTTTTCGCGAAGTTGGCCTGGG
>JBGTCM010000138.1:0-3447 GCA_041748795.1 Pyrinomonadaceae bacterium | reverse complement strand
CTGCCTCGCCTTCATCTTTAGCCTCATCTCCACCTCCAATGTTTCCCGTAAACATCGAAGGTAAACTGCCTCTTATTTGGAGTGGGTTTTTAAATGAGGCAACGATACCCATTTGGAGTGGGTTTTTGATGAGGCAATTCGTAAACTTTACAACTGTAATTCATTGGCATACTGTTTGGGCCACAACTCCACAAGCCAATCCCCTAACTCAGTTCCCCTGTGAATGTATTGTGTGGAACGGGAGTCAATATGAACAGAAGATTCATACCTATAGTCCTACCGCTCTTGTTGCTTGCTCAATTGCCTTTCGCCTCGGGAAGGCATATCACCAACTCCCGGCTTGCAAACTCAGCTGAGGGACGACGCTTGGCCGAGGTGCGCTATCGACTCGATGCCGACAAAAGTAAATTCATGGTACGAGCGTTTGCCGGTGGACTACTTTGGTTTAAGGGCCATGATCACTTTATCGCTGTTCGAGATTTTGACGGCGAAGTCAGACTCACGCCGCAAGCGATTTCACCGGCATCCCTGGAGATGACGATCAGAAGTAACTCGCTGGAGGAAACTCGGGACGTTTTCACCGAACAGCAGAAACAGATCATTAATCGGGAGCTAAGAGAGATCGTCCTGGAAACTGAAAAGTATCCCACCATAACTTTCAAGAGCACTAATGTGACTGGGAAGCTGCTGCGCGACGGATCGTTTGACGCGAAGATTGAGGGCGACCTGACCATGCATGGCGTGACCCGCCGCATCAGAATTCCAACTCGCGTTAGTCTGATTGGAAGCGACCTTCGTGCCCAGGGCGAGTTCACTGTCGACCGAAGCGATTTTAACGTGACGGCTACCTCGGCCTTTCACGGTACAGTGCGCGTCAGGAACAAACTGAAGTTTACCTTTGACATTATGGCCCATCAGTACTGAGGTCAGAGGTCAGAGATCAGAGGTCAGAGGTCAGAAGTCAGAGGTCAGAAGTCAGAGGGAAAAGCTTTGCCTCCCGTTTAGAGTGGGCACTTGTGCCCTCGTCGAGCGGACAAGTCCGCATTCTAAACGGGAGGCAAGGCTTTTCCTTCTGACCTCTGACCTCTGACCTCTGACTTCTGACCTCTGATCTAATTCTTCTTCAATTCACTCAACCGCCGCTGGACGTATCGTTGCTCGACTTCGTTTGCAGTTAACGGAAGCGCGCGAGCGAAAGCTTTCGCTGCCTCCTCGGTGCGATTGAGTCGCCTTAGCAAATCCGCACGAGCGGCATGGAAGAAGTAATAGTGGTCAAGCTTTCCTTCCGCTCCAACTTCATCAATCAGCCGCAAGCCCTGCTCGAAACCAGCATTCATAGCGACGGCCGCGGCGTGGTTCAAGGCCACTATGGGTGATGGATCTATTCGCATTAGCTCGGAATAGAGCGCCACAATTTGTCGCCAATCAGTTTCTTCCGCAGCCCTGGCCTCGGCATGGACCGCCGCGATCGCTGCCTGCAATTGATAAGGACCAACGCGGTGCAACCGCAGCGCCGTCTCCACCAGTCGCAAGCCCTCCTTAATTTCGTTTTGGTTCCAGCGCGAGCGGTCCTGCTCTTCGAGAGTGGCCAGTTCACCGTGCGGGTTGATACGAGCCTCACGCCTGGAGTTTTGCAGCAGCATCAGTGCCAGAAGGCCGAGACTTTCCGGCCGATCGGATTCGCCGCGCATCAATTCACAGAGCACGCGGGCCAGCCGAATTGCCTCGATACATAGATCGTTTCGAGTCAGGTTTTCACCTGACGTCGCGGCATAACCTTCATTGAAGATCAAGTAGATTACTGACCGGACTGACGCCAAACGCTGTGGCAAAACTTCGCGCGCGGGAATGTGATAAGGAATGCCGGCGAGACGTATTTTGTTTTTTGCCCGCACCAGTCTTTGGGCGAGGGTTGGCTCGGGTTGTAGGAAAGCGCGAGCTATCTCTGGGGTAGTCAGCCCACCTAACGTGCGTAGCGTGAGAGCCACTTGCGACTCCCGCCTCAGAGACGGATGACAACAAGTAAAAATCAATCGTAGCCGGTCGTCAGGGTGTGCAAATTCCGATGCCAGGTCGTTGCCGTACGGCGTCGACGAGTCGCCGGTCTGGAGGCGTTTAGTCTCGAATTCCAGTTCCGATTGCTTGTCCGTCTTCGTTTTCTCACGCCGCAGCATATCCACGAGTTTTCGGTGGGCGACAGTGGTGAGCCATGCGGCGGGATTTTGCGGCGCGCCCTCGTTCTCCCAGTTCACGAGTGCGGCGAAGAATGCTTCCTGCAAAGATTCTTCGGCGAGGTCGAAAGAGCCTGAGCGTCGGATGAGAGACGCGATAATGAGCCCATACTCTTCTCGAAAAACTCGCTCGAGTGTCTGGCGCGCTTGCGGCATACGCCGTGAGCGTTGCACGCCACCAGGAGAGGACGCAAGGGCGATCAGCCGCGGATTAACGCTGATTCGCGCGGATCAAGGCCGGTTATAGAACTCTTGTTAGTAGCCTTTTTGAACCGTGAATCGGGCCTGAACGGGAGCATGAACTCGCACTCTTGCCTGTCAGATCCGCGTTTCATCCGTGGAAATCCGCGGCAAAAATTCGCTTTACGCGGTGGCGGGCTGCGCAGACTCAGACAACGGACGCACCTCGATGGTGCCGACGCGTGCAGATGGAATCCGCGCTGCTATTCCGATTGCATCGTCAAGATTCTCAGCCTCGATTAGGTAGTAACCGCCGAGTTGTTCTTTCGTTTCTGCAAAAGGCCCGTCGGTCGCAAGTTGTTGGCCATCGCGTACTCTGACGCTGGTTGCCGTCGACACCGGGTGTAATTCTGAACCCGAAACGTAATGACCGCTCGCCATGATCTCCTGCGTAAACTGGCCGTACTCGGCATACATCTTTTGCCGGTCCTCTTCTGTAAGCCCGCCCCACGCCTGTTCTGCGTGATAAATCAGAAGGATGTATTTCATCGCAATGTTCTCCTTTTTTCTCGTTGGGTCGAAATGAAACTTTCGCTTTCAACACTACGACGGGCGAGACCGCCCAGATCGACACCCGAAAACAAAATTTTTAGGCACCGTTGCACTTGCCTTGTGAGTTGGGAAAAACGCAACCTGAAGGTTGAACTCTAAACTACGCGCCTCTGACCTCTGACTTCTTGAAGTTTACGCCATTGATGCTTGATCAGCGCGAACGCAGAGGCTATCCTCCCCGCGGCGTGCAGGCCGCCACCTCGTCCGCGGGCAGGACCGAGTCCACCTGACCTTTTTGATCAATCAAAGGTTCCGATGGCGAACCTCCTTTCGCCCGGCGAAGCGGACAACGGGCATCACCAAAGGAGGCTCGTATGTTTCATGATCCAACTCGTCCACCCCGGCGTCTTCCCGTTCGTCCGAATCTCGATCAGTTAAAGCACCAGGCAAAGGATTTGCTCCGCGGAATCCGCCGTGGCGACCC
>JBGTCM010000137.1:0-4774 GCA_041748795.1 Pyrinomonadaceae bacterium | reverse complement strand
ACTTCCCGATAGTCTTCCGCATCATGAATAACGAAGTCCGCGCTCTTGCCTGGTTCGAGTGAGCCAATCTCTTGGCCGCGATTTAGCGAATAAGCCGCATTAATCGTGGTAGCGGTGATACCTTCCGCCGGCGTGACCCCCATGTGAGTTGAAGCAATCGAAAGCACCATCGGCATTGAGGGCGTCGGTGATGAGCCAGGGTTAAAGTCCGTCGCCAGGACTATCGCGAGACCTGCGTCAATCATTTCTCTTGCCGCTGGATACCGACTCGAACCAAGCGCATAAACTGAGCCAGGTAAAAGCACCGGCTGCACTCCCGCCGACTTCAACGCGGCGATGCCCTCAGCATCGGTGTGTTCCAGATGATCGGCTGTCACTGCGCCGAGCTCTGCTGCCAATTTTGCGCCGCCTGACAGCGAGAGTTGATCTGCGTGCATCCTGAGGCCGAGTCCATGACAACGCGCCGCAGAGAGGATCTTCCACGACTCATCGTTGGTAAAGACTTTATCTTCACAGAACACATCGCAGAACTCAGCGAGCTTCTCCGCCGCAACGCGCGGCAGCATTTCGTCGATCAAAAGCTTTACGTATTCGTCGCGGCGGGATTTGTATTCGGTTGGAATGGAATGAGCGCCGAGGAAGGTTGCTACGTAACGTAGGGATGTTTCGTGATCCAGACGTTTGATGGCCCGCAAAATCTTTAATTCATCTTCGAGCGTGAGGCCATATCCTGACTTCGCTTCAACCGTGGTGGTGCCGGTCCGCAAGAACCAATCGGAGTAGCGTCGACCGGCCGCAACTAACTCATCAACCGTGGCCGCGCGCGTGGCGTTTACCGTCGATTGAATTCCGCCACCTCTCGCAGCAATCTCCTGGTAAGTGGCGCCTTGCGCACGTTCCTCAAATTCTGCAACGCGATTGCCGGCAAATACCGCGTGAGTATGCGCATCGACAAAACCCGGCATCACCACTCGCCCGCCCGCGTCTACCGTTTCACAGTCACCGGTGACGAGCGGCCCGATGTCATCTGTAGACCCCGTTTTTTCAATCCGACCGTCCTTCACCAGCAACGCGCCGTTCTTGATGATCCCGAGCTCACGCAGCTCTGCGCCAACCCGCGGACGAGCGGGCCCAGCGAGGGTGACGAGCTGGGAACAATTAATAACTGCGAGTGCGTTCGCCAAGTTCAGTTAGGCTTCTTGATACAGCCAAGCGCCTGCAAGAGCCGCCAGCGTGTATTGAACTGCTCCCCAAACCACTGCAATCACGAACACGTTGACGGGAATGAATCCCAGCGCCAGGCCTACCGCGTTGTTGTAAAAGTAAACGCAGAACCAGGCCAGCAAAGCCGCGCAGATGGCAGTTTTCGGGCCTGGACCATACCGTGGCCTGATGGCAGCGTAAAGGTAGATGATGAAGATGCCCAACATAAACGTAATCACGAAAAGGATCGAAAGGGCCTTCGGATCAGGGGGAGTCATACCGCAACGCCTAACAAACTCTTCCATCTGCGCCTTGAGCACCACGCTGTTGAGGACAAACTCGCCTACGCTCAAAATCAAACCGCAAACCAGACCGCCGATCAAAATACGGGGGTAGTTCATTTGTTGTCACACTCCTTCTTTGGGGGCTAACGTGAACCGGTCAAACCTTGGTGCGGAGCATTTATCACATTGCTGGTGAGAGTGCCACCTTTTGTTGACTGTATCGTTCCAGCTCTTTCTTTAAAACGGCGCTGCGGTGCTTGAACGGCCTGCTCAACGTCGGCCAGAGTCGGTGAATGGGTAGACTTCGGGGAATCAGTCGTCAAAGTAGAGGCCTCAAGTTTGAACTCGCGAAGAATCGTATCGAAAACGACTTGCGGCGAAACGCGGAGCGATCTTATTAGCACCGTGGCTTCAGCCCGGTGATCCTGATTCACCAAACATTCTCCTAACCGTTTCTAACGGTTTCTTCTTCCGCGCAAAAACCGTTGGAAACGGTTTCATCCTGGTAGATTTCATCTGCTTCACCGGGCTAAAGCCACGGTGTAATGAGATCGCTCCGCGTTTTGCAAGCAGAAGTCATAAGGTTAGATTCATTCCGTTTACGAAACCAATCACTTCTCAAAGTATCGATAATGTCCGGTGATTTCCCAGTTGAGTAAGACATCCTCTGCCCGCGCACCCGCGCCGATGTTGTGCACGATCAAGTAACCCTTGGTTGTGTCTGACCAGATATTCACGACAACTCCGATATGGTCAAGGCCATTACCTAGATCCCACGTGACAATATCTCCGGGGAGATAATCTTCGCGATTCCTGCCTGCCGCCAAGGACTTCTTCTGTCGATCGAACCAGGTTGAGAGGTTTAAAACTCGACGGTGGTCAATGTTGGCGTCAGGACGTGAGGCTCCCCATTTTCCTGGATACGCCGCCCATGCGCGTGCCATATCTTCATGCAGTTCCTTCTGCAGGTCGATACCCGTTTTTCTGAACGCCCTCACCACCACGTCTGAGCAGACACCGGTTTCTGGAGGCACGTCACCGCCGGGATAGGCGATGCCAACATATGCGGGATCGTAACCAGTGGTCACTTTTGTCTGCTCGATTGTCGCTTCAACGAGCTGCTTCAATTGCAGCGACGCGTTGGCCGGCAACGGTTTAGTGATCGAGGGTGAACGAGTTGGCGCGGCAACAGGATAGAGATTATCTGTCCATTTCTGATTGGTCGGTTGCCCGTTCGCGTTTAACCGGCTACTTCCCACGCTTCTGCCAGAGAGGTAGGACTGTCCGGCGAAGATCATAGTCATCAACGCCGCAACAACTGCGAGAGTCAGGATCGGGGTCCGTCTAAGCATTGCTTTCCAGCCAGGTCTTAATATCCTCGCGCATCGCCGACACTATTTCATGCGCGGCATCATAGGTTTTGAACTCCACATCCACGGCGCGCATCCGCAGGCGCTCTTCATAGTCGGATACCCTCGCCGGAGGATAAAACTCGTCTTTCGCACCTGTAAGATGCAGCACCTTGGCGTGCGTTGGCCTATATATTTCACTCGTTTCCCAATCGCCCGGTATACCACCACACATGCCAATAACGCCGCGAAGGAGTTCAGGATGTGTAAAGGCAAACCGGTAGTTCAGCGCACAAGTCTGAGAGAAACCCAGAAGGAACACCCGCTTCGGATCGACCACGCCTTCGGTAACTAGTTTTTCTACCAGATCGAGCAGCGCCTGGTGATGAACACCGACGGAATCTTCCGGATGAAAGTTTGTTAGCCACCCAAAACCGAAGCGCAGTGGTCCACCGGGTTCCTTCGGCTCCTTCATGTGCTGGTGAAACCCCTGCAGCGAAAGAATGGCAAAAGTTTCCGGAGCCATTTGCCGCGCCTCGCGCATCATCTGCCGCTTGTTGGCCCCATACCCGTGCAAAGCGATTAACAAAGGAGCAGGAAGCCGCACCGGTTTGTACAGATCGTAATAGAGCTTGATCCCGGCCTTGAGAATGAGATCCGTTTCAACTTCGTGATTGACGCTGGTCATCGGCGTAACACTAGACAGGATTTACAAGATTCACAAGAAGAAACAGGAGGCAGGAGGCAGGCCGCAGGAGGCAGGAAAACAAAAAGACAAAAACTTTGCTTTGCTTCATCCCGTTCCTGCGTCCCGTCTTCTGTCTCCCGTCTCCCGCCGCCTGCCGCCTGCCGCCTGCCGCCTGCCTCCTGCCGCCTGCCCCCTGGTCCCGGCGTCCTACTTTGCAATCGCTCCTAATGAAAGCTAGGATGTTTTCAAAATCCAGCTAGCAACAAAACCAAATTCAAGAGAGGGGCGCGCAATGAAATTTCCGGGCGGTTTTAATATTCAACAAATGATGAAGCAAGCGCAGGTAATGCAGGAAAAGATGTCGAAAGAGATGGAGGAACTGCGCGTCGACGCTTCAGCGGGCGGTGGGGTGGTAAACGTAGAGATGAAGGGCAACCATGAGATCGTTTCGTTGAAGATCGATCCGGAAGCTGTCAAAGAAGGCGACGTAGAAATGCTCCAGGACATGATCCTCGCCGCAATCAACGAGGCCAACCGCAAAGTTGACGAAGCAATGAAGGGCAAGCTGGGTGGAATGTTGCCGCCCGGACTTGGCGGGATGCTTGGCTAGCTCTTGAGTTGTTCCTGGTCGTTGCTTCGTACTTGGTGCTTTGTACTTTGTACTTTATCGCCCGGTATTAGGTTCATGATGACAATTCAAAGCACAAAGATCAAAGTACTAAGTTCAAAATGTTAGAGTACGCTGAACCCGTCACAAAACTGATCGACGAATTGAAGCGCCTGCCCGGTATCGGACACAAGTCTGCGCAGCGACTGGCGTTTCACATCATGCGCACTCCTGAGATCGATCTCGAGCGATTGACCACGGCAATACGCGAGGTCAAGGAACGCATCGTTCTTTGTTCGGTCTGCAACAATCTTACTGAGATCGATCCTTGCCGTATTTGCGCTTCGCCTTCGCGCGACCATTCGGTGATCTGCGTGGTGGAAGAACCTCATAGCATGGTGGCCGTGGAGAAAACCCGAAGCTTCAAAGGCGTCTATCATGTGCTGCACGGAAGTCTCTCGCCCATTCGCCACATTGGTCCCGATGAGCTTCATCTGGCGAATCTACTGCCGCGACTCAAGCCAGAAAACAACGACGGCCTCGAAGTCAGCGAAGTAATTCTCGCTACCAATCCGACGACGGAAGGCGAAGCGACGGCCAACTACATCGGCCGTCTACTAAAACCACTCGGTCTGCGCGTGAC
>JBGTCM010000136.1:0-2318 GCA_041748795.1 Pyrinomonadaceae bacterium | reverse complement strand
CCGATCTCATAAACCGTCAGAATGTTTGGGTGATTTAGTGCCGACGCTGCCTTGGCTTCCTGAACAAAACGATTCAGCTTGTCAGCGTCCCTGCTGAACTCTTCGTGCAGGAATTTGATGGCCACTTTCCGATCGAGTCTGGTGTCCTGGGCCGAATAGACTTCACCCATTCCCCCCGCACCAATCTTGGAGACGATTCGGTAATGCGACAGGGTAGTGTTGGTTTCCAGTTCTTTATTCCTCTACTTTGAAATTCATTCCGGCAGGTTCATCCGTTTCAGCATCGCTTTGAATCGCGGTTCGGAGCGAAGTTCATCGTATTCAGGGGCAACGGCATATGTATTTGCGGTTTCCGCGTGGCTCTCCATATGTTTTTCGAGCCAGTTCAAGGTTTCCTCTCTATCCCCAAGCCCGACGTAAATCAGCGCAAAGCTATCGCCCGCCACATAGCTTTGGGTCGCCAACTCTTTTAACTCGCCGAGAAGTTTTAATGCTTCGTCGCGCTTACCCGATCTTGCCAGCCAGAGTGCCAAATATGCTTTTTCAGAAGTACCAGGATTCAGCTCGACCGCGCGGCGCGCCTCGGCGATAGCTTCCGCATACATTCCTTTTGCGCCATACGCTCGACTCATTGCCGTATGAGCGTAAGAAAAATTCGGATTGCGGACGAGAGTGCGTTTATATTGTGCTATCGCCTCATCATAGCGGCGAGCAAGCAACTGCATATCCGCAAGATTAGATCCGATAATTGACGAAAGCGGGTCAAGCTCCTCGGCAAGCCTCATCTCGACAAGACTATCGTCAAACCGTTTTATATTCCCGAGGTCAGCACCTAACCAATGATGGGCGGTCGAATAATTCGGTTTGAGTTCGATGGCGCGGCGATATTCCTTTTCCGAGCGACCCCGATCCCATTCGAAGTTGGCAAGATAAAAACCGAGAGCGGTGTGTGCTTCTGCCAGCGAATCGTCAATCTCTAAGGCCCTCAGAGCTGCCGCTTTCGCCTGAGGCATGCTGTCGGTTGCCGGTGCAACGTCGTAACTCGAAAAGAGAACGTATGTTTCGGCCAAACCTGAATAGGCCAGGGCATAGTTCGGATCTTTCTCAATTGCTTGCCGGTAAAGCTCAGCAGCTTGTTTGAGGGATTCGCTGGTCCTTTTGTTCCAATAGAACTTTCCTTTCAAATAAAGCTGATAGGCTTCCGCGTTAGCGGTGTAGTTCTTTTCGACTTTCGCTACCTCCGCACCCGAAAGTTGCGATTTGAGTTTGCTCGAAACATCACGGGCAATTTCACTTTGCAGGGTGACAAGGTCGGATTGCTTGCGATTGTATTGCTGGCTCCAGACAACCTTATCCAATGCTGCGTCAATCAACTCGACAAACACTGAGAGGTCCTGACCGCGCTGAACAACTCGTCCGTTCAGGATGGCCTGCACATTTAGCTCCCGGCTGATGGTCTGCGGATTTGTTTCTTTGCCTTTGTAGCGAAAGACCGAAGAACGCGGCTTAACATTCAAATTCGAAAGCTGCGACAGACTGCTGATCAGCGTTTCAGTCATCCCATCCGAGAGATATTCAACATCTGCGTTGCGACTCTCATTGACGAACGGCATCACCGCGATCGACTGGACCTGCTTATCTGAACGGCCGTACTTCAAGTAGCTTCCAACACCAAGGGCAGTCACCAGCAGAATCCCGATTGCTCCGGCGATTAATGAGTTTCTGGTTGACGCAACGTGCCTGCGCGAAGATTCAGCGTTCTTTAACTCCTGCGTCGATGGTTGAGCCTCGGACGCGGGAAGGACGGTAGTCGGGCCAGTGGATCGAGCGCGACCCGGATCAGTAACGGCTTGAGGTAGGAGACTGGTTTCGATTTCTGTTGCGCTTGATCCAAGCCTTGCTGTTCCGGCTTCATCCGAGAACAGGTGTGAATCACTGACGAGTGACATGCCGTCTGTGCGACAGAACACGAGAGAATCATCAGTCTCGACGCGATTACATTGGGGGCACCGTTTCATTCAGTTCTCCGCAGATGGCACAGCTTACGCTGCTGCCTGTAGAGCTCGGTGAACCAGCAGTGTGTCCACATACTGGACAAACCGAACGGCCTTCCCTTCTCTAACCTTCCAAACGTGCGCGAAGTTTGCCTTGAAGCTCTTGCCGGTAGCTTTGTACGTGCCGCTGTACTGACCCAGCGCAACTATGGTGTCGCCGGCATCAATAAATTCATCTGGTACCGCAGCAAACCCATCCCACTCCGAGCCCAGCCGCATGAAAACACCTTCGAGCACGGCGTTGGGTCCGTTGTAAGTACCGCC
>JBGTCM010000135.1:0-7909 GCA_041748795.1 Pyrinomonadaceae bacterium | reverse complement strand
TTCGAAACCCGGAGGATCGACGTCGTGAGTCAGACACCCGGGCCGTGGAGCATCAGCACGCGATGCCCACTTGCGTATCGCCGACATTGCCTCGAGAGTACTCATGATGCGGCGGAGAATATCCAGCGACGGATTGTGATCTGCATCTTGCAACAACGAAGTTGCAAGATCTGAAAGCTCTGCAAGCGCCTCGCGTCGCGCGTCGAGTGCGGCGCGCATATCAGCGGCCTTTCCGGACGTTTGGGTTCTGTGGAAGCGCTCACCAGAAGCAAGCAGGCGGTCGAACGTCTCGCGATGATTCCAGTAAAGTTGGTTCACGGCCCATGCCGATACGGGAGGCTTAGCCAGTACCTTCACGAGGGCCGCCTCATCTCCTCGACCGCTCTTCTTTAGCCGTGCGGCCATGGCGTTTCGCTCGCCAGTGAACTCTGTCAATGGCAACCGGAACAGCGCATCAAGATGCGTCTCCAGCTCGTCGGCGCGCTTGCGCTTATGCTCGCTGAACTTAAGCACTGAATCGCCGGAGTGCTTTTCACTCTTTTTCATGTTTTCACTAAAAGTCTGCGCACATCTGGCGGAAAGGGATAATCAGCAGCCGTCTGTGTGGTGTTGCTCAAAAAGTCTTATTTCGTGTTTGCTTCGTGTGGTTAGTGGATGGTATGGCTCCGAATCTAAATACACGATCCACTAAATTACACGAAACAACACGAACGCTTGTTGGCCATTCATCGAAGAGCGAGCCTACGTTTTGCGACGGATCGAATAGAGCCGTTGTTCTGTTCGTATCAACAAGCGATCGCCCACAAGCGCCGGCGATGCCTGCGCGAAGTCGTCGAGTTCATTCACATGCAATAGCTTGAATTCCTCCCCGGTTCCGACCACAAACGTCTGGCCTTCTTCGCTCAGGCAAAACAGCTTGTCGTTGTAGATCCAGGGCGACGTGGTGAAGGCTGTTGCCGCCGGATCGATCCGAGCCTTGTAAAACTGTTTTCCAGTTTTGGCGTCAAAGCGATTCAGGATGCCGGTTTCAGTCAACGTGTAAATAGCTCCCTGATAAGCCACGGAGGAAGGCAGGTAAGTCCCGCCGCGCGCTTGCGACCAGACAACATACTGGTTTGACGTTTGATCTTTTGCCAGAGAGATGTTGCCTGCAGCGCCCGGCCGAATGGCAAACAACGGACGTCCTCGACCGCCATTAAGATAGAGCAAGCCCTCATAAGCGAAAGGCGTGGGCACCGGCGTCGTTGTCATTCCAGACATACGCCACAATTCTTTCCCTGCTAAGTCGTAACTCACGGCCTCTTTTGGTCCAACCGTTACGATCTCAGTGCGCAGCGCGTGCCGCCAAACAAATGGCGTGGCCCATCCAGACCTCTGCTGTGGCTGGCCTCTCCCGCCCAGGTCTCGCTCCGTGCGCCAGACTTGCTTTCCAGTTTGTTTATCAAACGCAGCGATGTACTGCTGCTTCTCGTTGTCGCTCACGATGACCAGCAAGTTCCCTGCTAACGCCGGTGAACTCCCGGTTCCGAAGTCGAGGTAGATCGGATTCGCTTCCAGCGGAGTGTGCCACGCTTGCTTGCCCTTCAAGTCAAAGGCCCATAACCCGAGATTCGCCACATACACATAGACGTGCCGGCCATCAGTTACCGGACTCTCCGAAACAAAACTGTTCTTGCGGTGACGCCCGCCGGGCGGACGGCCCGTGAAGAACTCCTTCTTCCACTCCAGCTTGCCGCTCGTCAGGTTCAGGCAATAGACGAAGTAATGCAGCGTCACCTCATGCGGTAACTCCGAATCGCGTTCTGTCACACGCTTGATCACTTCGCTCATCGGCAAGCCCTGTTTCATCAGCTCGGCGACGTACTCGTTCGAGTATTCCGTGCCGATCTGCGGTGGCTTTGATTTGCCATCCGTCGTCACGGTGGTGAGGTAGACCCTGCCGCCGGTCACGATTGGCGATGACCATCCGCGCCCCGGGATTTCGTGGTACCACTCCACGTTATCAGTCTTCGACCAACGGTCGGCCAGCCGCGCGTGTGTTCCCACAGGATTCGATTCCGGCCCGCGAAACTGTGGCCACGCCACCTTCTGTAAGCCAGAGTCTTTCTTCTGGGCGTGCACGGGGACTGACATCAACAACAGCGCACAGGCCAGCCCGCTCAGAAAGAAAAAGAGGTAAAAGTTTTTTCGCGTGGGAATAGTTTCTAGTTTGGACGGAAGCATCTTCATTCTTCTCCTAATGTTTCGGCAGGGTTGGCAGATTGTATATAACACGAAAATGAAGCCGTGATCAGGTCCGAGTTCAGGGGAGAGATCTCACTCTCAGGATGTCCTAAAGGAAATAAGCTCGCGCAGTCGCTCTTTCAAAACAGCTTCTCTCGGACTCTTGTATGCTCCCGCCAGCCATTCCTCAAGCCGCTTGATCGTCAGCGTGTGGGTGACGGACGAACGCATTTCCACTTCCAGCTTCGCCATCGCTCGGGGCTCGCAGTCGTGCCGCCTGAATGCCTTAACCGCCAGCGCAGCCGCCTCATAGAGACTCTCCGCCTCAACCTCAACCGAATGCCTGATTCCCGATGTATCGAGATAAGAAACTGTGCAGGATGCCATGCGGCCGAGCATAGCAATTTTCGCTGATTTTCGGCAATGATGCGCTTTTGTTCGCTTCGAGAAATCGTAACGCAAACTGTTAGTTTGCGGACGTTGCAGTCCGCGCGGCCGATAATTAAAGGCTGGGTGAAGCGTTGCGGAACCCCAGAATCGGCAAGCTAAAGTTAGCAGAGCCGCGGAGCCGGCGATAGCGGATGCGGGAGTTTTGAGACCTCTGTCGGCCGCTTCGCGGGCTTTGAATGATCTCATCGCTCGTTCCGGGGGTTTCGCTGCGCTACACCCCCGGCTTTACGCTGTCGGCCGCTTCGCGGACTGGTTTCTGCGAACTTTTGCAACGGACTTTAGTATATAGAACGTCTTCTTTCGGCACTCTCGTGTGTTTACGTGGATCGGATGCGTTGAGTCGCATCCAACAATCCACGAAATCACAAGAACAAACACGAATTAATTCGCATCACTACGACAAGCTGATGAAGCATGTCGGACAGCACATCCGGAGTCCTCTGGAGCGCGGGTAGTGCTCTTCCATCTGGTTTCTATAAACATTCGGCTCCGCTGGAGCCAAATGCCAGGCAGTAACAATTGCGACGGGGTCTTGAAATGAAAATAATTTTAGACAGGACACCACATCTCAAACAGGTAATCCAACGCGACGCACGAGATCCTGAAAGCGTCGATCGGAACGTAGCGGATCCAGATGCGACTCGATGTTGAGCGTTAACAAGAGTACGTCCCGCTCCTGAAAAGCCTTGTCCAACCAGACGAATGCCCGCTCTATGTCTCCCAACCCAACGTATAGCGCTGCAATAAGGCAGGCCGGCACATAGCGCGTCTTTGCTTCGTCCTCCAGCTCGCGAAGAATGCGACGGGCTTCAGCCGTCTTGCCCACCTTGGCATAGGCCCAACCGAGGCGCGCTTTCATTACCGGGCTGCCGCCGGAATGCTCCACGGCCTTATGAAAAGTGGCCATGGCTTCATCGTTCATTCCTTTCGACTGGTACGATCGAGCCAGATAGTTGAGAGCCGGCGCGAAGTTTGGCTCAAGCTCGAGCGCCTCCTTAAACTCAACAATCGCCGCGTCATACTGCCGCGCGCAATAGTATGGATATCCTACTTGCGTGTTGATGATGGGCGACAGCGGATCGAGTTCCTTTGCCCGCCGGAACGCCTTTAAACTTTCCTCAGTACGACCCATGAAGACCAGGAATTCGCCGTACCATTGATGCGCCGTCGCGTAATTCGGGTTAAGTTTGATCGCACGCAGAAATTCGCGTTCAGCACCGATCCAGTCCCAGTCGTATTGTTCTTTGATCAGCCCGAGGGCGGCATGTGGTCCAGCCAGCATTTCATCCAACACCATCGCCTTTTCCGCGGCATCTCGTGCTTTGGAGTTCGACTCCCGGCTTGATGTGTTGCCCCAGAGACTCTGCAAAACATATGAATCCGCCAGGCCCGCATAGGCCATAGCATATTTCGGATCTCTGGCAATCGCGCCGTCAAAATACTCGAGCGACTTCGCAATTCCATCCTGTGTTCGTTTGTTCCAGAAGAAACGGCCTTTCAGATACAACTGATAAGCTTCAGGATCGCTCGAGTGTCTCCCCGACGCAATCTGCTGACGGCCAGGAAGCGTCGCCTGAAGTTTCGCAGCTAACTGACTGGCAATTTCGTCCGGCACGCTGGAGAGATCGTTGCTTGCTCGCTCGTAAGTTTCACCGGCCCAGAGGACGCTGCCATCTTCCGTCTTAACCAGGCGCACACTGACGCGCACCCGCTCGCCATCGCGCCGCACACTCCCCTCTAGAATTGAGGCGACGCCAAGTTGCTCTCCGACTTCCTTCGGATCGGGATCCTTGAGTTTGAAGCGCGAGACCGAACCGTGCGAGATCACCTTCATGTTCTCAATCTGCGATAGGGCAGTGATCAAACTTTCCGTAAGGCCGTCGCTGAGGTACTCGTAGTTGACGTCATCGGGAACGTTTTTGAGCGGCAACACGGCAATCGAACGAATCGTAGATAACGGCTGCGTAGGTGCCGGCCTCAATAACACGTACGCCACCAGCGTTCCAGCGATAGCGAAAATGCCCAGGCCAGCAAACACGAATCTTCGGCGAGAGACTCCCGTCTGCCTCCTTTGCGCTCTTTCAACTATCTGCCTTTCGAAAAAATCGTTGTCGTTGAGGTTTGCAAACTTCTCAACTGACATCGTCGCAGGCGACGGGCTGCCGTTATGCGGCTCTGCAACAGTTTCTGGTGCATCTTTCGTCTTCGCTCGCGGCTCAATTTCCTCAATCGGCCCGATGTATCGATAACCCTCAGCCCAACGCGTCTCGATGAAACGCGGGGTTTCGGTATTTTCCCCAAGCGCCTTGCGAATCGCGCCTACGCATTTGGTTAACGTGATGTCATAGACGTCGCGGCCATCCCAAAATCGATCAAGCAACTCCTGTCTACTTACCATCCGCTCGCGATTCTCGACAAAGTAGAGCAAGACCTGAAACGGCTTGTTTGCAAGGTGTACAGCCCTGCCATCCGCACCCTTGAGGAGGCGTTTATTCGGATCGAGCTGAAATTCTCCGAGGCGGTAGGTTTTGTAGATCTGTACTGTCATCAACGACTTAAGTCGACGGTAGGTTTTCTTCGCAGCTTTTTCGCAATTTGTTCAGGACTCGCGGAGAGACCGCGTGGTACTTGTGGACCATGAAACGGTCTCGCGAGCGCAAAGCGTCCGGGGGCAAGCATTCTACCGCCAACGACCGCCGCGAAGGAAATTTGAGCGCATCAGGAAGGAACAGTATGCGAAAGACAATGAACGCAAAGCAAGTCTTTCATTCACTACAACCTGCCGGTTTATCCCGGCGCACAAGAGGAGAATCCACAATGAATAAGTTCAAGAATTATCTGCTCGCCCCAACAGGGCTTGTGATCCTCGTGCTCGTGCTCTCGACTCTGATCAGTGAGTCAAAAAGCTCGGCGAATGAGATCGTGGCCGGTGTTTCGACTTCCGTGGGAAGCGACGCAATCAAGCTTCTCGCCTCAGTTTCGCAGATGAAGGCTCAGGCGGCCAACGACGAAGCCATGCAAGGTGCTGAGAAGCAGCGGCAATTGGTGGCGAAGCAGCAGAAGCTATGGACGCCCCAGGAAAGGGCGCGAGAAAAGGCGGTGCTTCAACAGCTCGAAGCGAACGCCAAACGGAACGCGGAGGTCATGGAGAGCGTCAAGCTGCTCGCGACCGAACTGAAGAAGCTCGATTGCAAATGAAGGTAGCAAGAGCCGTGAACGATGATGACTCGGGGCAGGAATGACTATTACTAATTCATACCCTCCACAGGTCCGGACGAGCGCGGCTAATCACCCCTGCCGGTTTTATCCCGGCATATGGAGAACGGCTAAATGAATGGAAAGCGAATTGTAGTCACCGTCCTCGTAATCATCGTCGCTGGTGTTTCAGCGTTCGCTAAAGCGCGGCCCGCTACTCCTGCCCACAAGCTGGAGGCCAATGGGAAGGTGATAGCTATGGCGGCAGCGCCGGATCTGCGTATCCACGACATTGTCTTCCCTGCTGACAATGAAAAGTTGGTGCGAGTCCATGTCATAAACGCCGGCGGAGTTGCTTCTCCCCTCTGCATCCTCCGACTCACTGTGCGCAAAATCAACGGAGTCCCTGCCGGCAGAGTGGCGGAAATTAAACTGCCGCCGCTCGCCCCCGGCAAGGACAAATGGCTTGTCATCAACGCGAATAGCGTTCTCCCAAACAATATTTCGCTTGCATCAACCACGTTCAAGTTGAATGCCGACGCAACCTCAATTGTAACGGAGTCGGATGAAGCGAATAACGAGGTCTGGCACAACTTGTAAAGCTCCGTCGTCTTCACTGAGGAAACAATTCGACTTGAAAAGGAGAAGCGTTATGAACAGACAATCTTTAGCTCGCCTGACTGTGATGGCATTCGTCTGTGGCTTATTAACTACGTTCGCGGTCGGGATCGCCTATGCGCAAGCGAGGGATATACCGCTTGATGAGATGTCCTTCAATTATGGCAAGCTTTCGGCGACGACGGTCCAAATAAAAATTTCAATTGACACCTCTGCCACAAAATTTCTGGCGGACCCTATACAAGCATTACGCCAAAAGGGCCTTTCGGTGCCGCAGTCAGCTGAAGCGCCGTGGCGCGAGTTCACCGATGCGTTGCGGAGATTGGCCAACCCGCAAGTCGGCCGGTCCAGCGCCGGTCGCAGGCGTTCAGGTGGGAACGAGACCCTATCCTTTGAGATTGAGATGCAAGGGTTCGGGGGTGGGATCCGCGTTGCTGTCGCCGATTTAAATAGCGTCGATCGCCCTACGGCCGATGCCGGCCGTGTCAGTCTTAGTAGGTTTCTGAGCGACCCCGTCTGGACTCTTCGGGCGCAAGGGGTGCAGATCCCGGCTGCCGATGAGCGTGCCTGGAAACAGTTAACCGATGCACTCAGGGCGTTGCAGCTCGCATATGCAAAACCTCGCGCGCGGCTCGATCGCCAAAGCTCTAACAATTCCGAATCCACTGCTCCTATCCGGACTCCCCCTCCGCGCGACGCAGATCGAAACGCGAGAATCAGGAACGGGCGCAATCCACTTCCAACTCCTGGTCGCGAAGTTGGCTCCGAGAGACGGCAAGGTACCGGAAGGATGCCGACCACCCGTACTCCGGCGACTCGGGACCTGGCAACTGGCCAGCAACCAACCCTTGATCGCGGGGCGCTAGAGCAAAGCCTCCATGCCGCGTTAGCGCCGAACGTGATGGGTTACACGTTTCTTTTGATGAAAGATGGGCGACTCGTCAGTGAGGGCGCCGGCGGTTTGGCGCGAAACGCTGCTGACGGAGAAATGAAGATGACGACCAGAACGCCCCAAAATATGGGGAGCCTTTTCAAATTCATTACTGGCGTCACCGTGCTGCATTTGCTGGATCGCGCGCCCGCGGGTTCCGCTGGCGGTAACAACTCATTCGAGACGCGGCTCGATGCACAAGTGACGCTGCTTTATCCGCAATTGTGGAACTCCGCGATCAAGTGGCCCACCATTCGCGGCATCACCTTTCGCCACCTATTGCAGCACCGGTCGGGTTTTCGCGCATGCAATACACCGCTCGGCTGTTTCGGTAAGCGGTACAACAACAGCTTGTTCGGCGTACGTGACTACGAAAACATCAACTTCCAACTGCTCGGCTTTCTGATCCCTCTATATACGAATCCTGAACTTATTCCGGCGTTGAATGCCGTGACGAAAACTGTCTCGGAGGCCGAGGGCGACAACCACATT
>JBGTCM010000134.1:0-7508 GCA_041748795.1 Pyrinomonadaceae bacterium | reverse complement strand
GAAAAAGAAGATGAACGCCGCTCCCGCCAGCACCATGATTGGACCAATAGCAAAAAATAGCAGCGAGCCCCACAGCAGACGCCGGCGGTTTTGCCACTCGGTCTTATCGAAGTAAGTACGGGAAAACGTGCCGAAGACGTGCGGAGCGTCAATCAGGATGGCCCAGAGCGCAACCATCGGTATGAGCGGTATGATCCCCCTGACATAGAGCACGAGCAGCGCGTAGCTGGAAAGCACGGAACCGATCAGCCAGACGAGATCATCGCGCGCGCTGATGATCCAACGCATCGTTAACGCGCGCGGCTGTGCTTTGGCTATGACTTCGACGGTTGCGGCCATTGGTTGGTTATCGGACTTACGATCGTTGTTATCGCGTCTCGACACGAATAACCAAAGTGTGCCGGACACCGACCCAAGTGTTGAAAAACAGCCGGTTGCGAGGCTAGGATTCTAACATCGACAGAATCGCTCGCAGAAGCAGAAGGATGCAGTTCAGAGTTCAACCTTCAGGTTGTTCCTGGCCACGTAAGACGCAAGCCAACGCTTGAACTCTGAACTGCCCGCCCTATCCAAATCGAGGCTGCGAAGCGGTCGGACAGAGTATTAGCCCCACACACAGCGAAGCGGAGCGTGGGGAACCGTATATAAACTCGCGAACTGGAAAAGAATCTTCGCGTTGATAGGTCCTAGCTGCTGATCGTTTCTTCGATGCCGCAGCGTAGGCAGGAAAGTGTGTGATGAGTAGAGTCGGTCCAGGTGGCTAAAGGCAATCCCGGAGGTTTGGATTCAGAACGATGCTCGGCGCGGTTATGGTGCCGTTCAGTATCTTCCGCGCTGCAATGTTTGCAGAGCCAACCGTAACCAAGATCGAAGAAGTGGTTCGTTTGGTTCATGTCAGTAGGACAGACATTCCTGTCTGTCTCTGTGACGCAACAAGTGCCTGGAAAGACAAGGGATCTATCACAGACACTCCCATTAGTCAGTTGTCACCAATTTCACTCGTCGTTTAGAACGGGCACTTGTGCCCTCGCCGAGCGGATTCTAAACGAGAGAAGAAACTGGTGCCGCTTGTTGTGTTGCGTAAGACCGACAGACAGGAATGCCTGTCCTACCTATCGAATCAAGCCGCGCCTGGACGTTGGTGTTTCCACCAAGCGTACCGGTATGGTCATCCTGCGACCGTTGCGAAAGATCTGCACTTGAATGGTTTCGCCGATCTGGTGCTTATCCAGCATTTGATATAAATCGTCAGCGTCGGCAATTTTTTGGCCATCAGCGCCTACGATTATATCGCCCAGTTCGAGATCGCCATTTTCCGTAGGAGTGACTCCTCGCAGTCCGGCATTTGCGGCCGAGCCACCTGGAGCGACCTGCCAGATCATGACTCCTTCTGAAACCGGCAGCTCAATCTGGTTCTTTAACCATGCGACATCTCGATTACTGATGCCCAATTTTGGACGCCGGACTTCGCCGAAGCTCACCAACTGCGGCACGATCCGCTTGGCGATGTTCACAGGAACGGCGAAGCCTACGCCCGCCGAAGCACCTGACGGTGAAAGAATCTGGGAATTGATTCCGATCATGCGGCCGTGTGAATCCAGCAAGGGACCACCCGAGTTTCCCGGATTGATTGAGGCGTCGGTTTGAATAGCTCCTTCGATCGGCCGATCATTGCGCGCACGAATCGGTCGTTGCAAACCACTAATCACGCCTGTGGTGAGCGTTCTATCCTGTCCGAAAGGATTTCCAATAGCCAAAACTTTTTGGCCCACTTCAAGTTTGTCGGAATCGCCCAACGGTACGACTGTTAAAGGCCCTTTAGGTCTCTCAACCAGTTTGAGAACGGCGAGATCTGTATCCGGATCGCGGCCTACGACCGTGGCGGCATAATTCTTTTGCCCGCCGAAACTCACGGCAACTTTCTGCGCACCCTCGATCACGTGGTGATTGGTGAGGATGTGGCCTTCCTGATCGATGACCGATCCCGAGCCGGAGCCCTGGCGTGGCTCAACGTAGCCGAAGAAGTCACGCGCGTAAGAAGTCGAGTGGACGTTTACCACCCCAGGCGATAGTTTCTTATATATCTCGATGTTATTTATTTCGTCGGGAGCGGCCACGTTGGTGATCACCGGAGGCGCTCCCTCCGTGAATGCGGCGCTGGATGGCTGAAACCGATCCGAGAATTGTTGGACCAATGCGACTGCGGCCGCGGAAAACACGGCCGAAATCAATGCTATGACTAAGATTTGACGGGCTGAAATTCTATACATATTTTTTCTCGCTTGCTTCTAAGTTAATCAATTGCCGATAAAAAGTTCCGTTGTTTTAAGATGCAGGGCTGATTACCGCAGTTGCGCGCCTATCGCGACCGGCCAAAATGAAGTCCCGTCCGGAATTTAGGATCTTTACCCGTTCGAGGCAAGTGTTTAGACGCAGAGGGACTGCGGCAAGTTTCACGAATACTGTTAAGGCAGGGATTGTCCGATATTTATGAAGCGTGGCGAAATTGGCGCCTCTTTGGAGTGCGGCGGCCCGGCGCCGCTTTGGCCCCGCGGCGGCCTGGCGCCGCTTGCTGAGTTTCGAACGCCTTCTGTGACCACGGGAAAGATGCGACAAGTCGCATCGGACCAAAGCGCCGACAAGGCGGCGCACTCCAAGGAGGGCGCGCTATCGTGAAGTCGAGTTGAGAGTGGATTAACTGCGTTGGGGACTGAATTAGCTGAAGAAGCCGAGAAAGTTGTTGGGTAAACCGGCGATAAAGCCGAGGATATTCGCGGGCATCTCCCAACCTAAGGCTGAAAAGCCTGTCGCTGCATGGACCAGCATCAAAGCGAGATAAAGCCCAAGGACGAGTTTCATACCGCGTCTGGCAATCGGGAGATCAGCACAGCGATAGAGGACGTAACCGGCGAGTGCGCCGACGGCCAGCTTAACTGAGAGAAACGACGTCTCGCTGTGGTCCAGGAGACGACTCATCAGGGCGTTTCCTTCGGTGGCCACATTCATACGCACCCAAACGATCGTCAGCTGCGCATCGAGCCAATTCAGCGCGAACAATAAAAGTGCTTTGGTAAGTGCTCCCACCACCTGCTCCTCGGTTAACGCTGTTAAACTTCGATCCCTTTTTACGCCAGAACCTCCAAAACCGAAGTGGCTTGGAGGTCCTGTCGTACTACGGGAGGAACGAGACTCGTACCGTTGTACTAACAGAAACTCGCAATCGGATTAGCCTTCCCGAAATCCTGTTAGTGGAATGTCGAGCGTCTGCTAACCCGTTTCGTAATGACGATGCGCTGCGTATTATAACGTAGGTTGGATGACGTTAATGATGGAGCCGGAGCGGGTAACAAAAAAAACGCAAACTTGTAACGCAAACTGTTAGTTTGCGGACCTTCGCTAGAAGTTTGTTATAGCGCGGAGGATCTTGCTGCCCATCTACAGCAAACTAACAGTTTGCTTTACGATTCCTATGCCCACTTCAATAGCCGAAGCGATCCTGCAGGCAGCGCATGACCTGCGAAAAGCTGGTGTGCCTGAGGCGCGCCGCGAAGCTGGTTCGTTGATGGGACATGCGCTCGGACAAGACCGCTCCTTCGTCCTCGCACATGCGGATGACTTGATAACCACAGATGAGGAGCGGCATTTTCGTGAGTACCTCCAAGCGCGAATGAAAGGGAAGCCGCTGCAATACATAACGGGCCGGCAGGAGTTCTTTGGTCTGGAGTTTGAAGTTAACAGCGACGTCTTGATTCCACGTCCGGAAACAGAATTACTAATCGAAACGGCGCTCAAGCTAACGACGAGTTTGGAGTTTGCACCTCTATTGTGCGATGTCGGAACAGGCTCCGGCTGTATTGCGATTACTTTGGTTCATGAGCTGCGGCAGTTCCCGGATTCTCGCGCCACGGCCATCGACATCTCAGAGTCAGCAATGGCAGTTGCCAGGCGAAATGCAACGCGTCATGACGTGGCTGAGCGAATCGATTTTATCGTTTCGGATTGCTTTGCTGAGCTGGACCCGAAAGTTGCCCAATTCGATTTGATCGTTTCCAATCCGCCATATGTAAGGTCTGACGCCATGGCGGACCTGCAGAGAGAAGTTCGAGATTACGAACCGCGGTTGGCGCTTGAGGCAGGCGCTGATGGGTTGTCAGTAGTCCGACGATTGTTGAAGGACGCCGGAGGCTTTCTCAAAACAGGCGGTCATCTGTTGTTTGAAATCGGTTTCGACCAGAGTGCTGTCGTCAGTGAAATGCTTGATAGGAACAGTTGGAAGCTCCTGGATATTCATAAGGACCTGCAGGGTATCCCTCGAACAGTGGCGCTGCAGAAACTTTGATTAGAGTCCAAGGTCCAAAGTCCAAGGTCCAAAGTCACATGCAAGAAGAAAGAGTTCAATCTTTAGATTGCGGCTCGGCCACGGACGACGCAAGCTAAAGCTTGAACTCTGAACTACCGGACATTGGACATTGGACATTGGACATTGGACATTGGACTTTGGAATTGGACTTTGGACATTGGACTTTGCTTTACTTCCGGCGTGGACAAATTTCTCATCAAAGGCGGCAAGGCACTCAGCGGTCGTGTTTCAATCAGCGGCGCCAAGAACTCGGCGCTGCCTTGCATGGCCGCGGCACTGCTCAGTCCTGAAACAGTGACACTGCACAATCTTCCATACGCGCGCGACATCATTACGCAGCGGCGCCTTCTCGAAGATATCGGCGCCACAGTACTCACGCCCGAGCTGCGCACTCACAAAATAACCGCCAGCAACATTGAACTATTTGAAGCGCCATACGAATTGGTCCGGACTATGCGCGCTTCGGTACTCGCGTTGGGGCCTTTGCTCGCGCGCTTTGGGAAGGCCAAGGTATCTCTGCCGGGAGGTTGCGCGATCGGGACGCGGCCAATAGATCTACATTTAATTGCCTTCGAGAAGCTCGGCGCCGAAGTCAGACTTGAAGCCGGCAACGTCATCGCGCGCGCGCCCAAAGGTGGACGCTTGATTGGCGGCGAAGTGAATTTCGAAAAAGTAACGGTCACGGGCACCGAGAATGTGATGATGGCAGCGAGCCTTGCGCGTGGTGTGACAACACTCCGGAACGCTGCGTGTGAACCGGAAATCACCGACCTGGCCGAATTGCTGAACAAGATGGGGGCGCGCGTGCGTGGTGCGGGGACAAGCCAAATCGAAATCGAAGGCGTCGAAGGATTGGGCAGTGCCGAACACACAATAATTCCCGATCGAATCGAGACCGGGACCTTCATCGCAGCTGCGGCAATCACCGGTGGCAAACTTGAAATTAAGGACTGCCAGCCGCTACATCTTGGCAGTGTGATTGATAAGTTTCGCGAAGTAGGCGTGGAGATTGAAGAGATTAATCCGAGGACGCTTCAAGTGAGCCGTGGCAGGGGACTAACTGCGAAGGATGTGACTACACAACCGTACAGAGGATTCCCTACTGACATGCAGGCGCAGTATATGGCGCTGATGACACAGGCGGAAGGGCGGGCCTTAATTGAGGAAACGATCTTCGAGAACCGCTTCATGCACGCTTCCGAGCTGCAGAGGATGGGCGCGCGAATCTCAATCGATGGGCGCCAGGCGACCGTCACCGGACCAACGCCATTGAATGGTGCACCGTTAATCGCTTCCGATTTACGGGCGTCGGCATCGTTGGTACTGGCGGGCCTGGTAGCGAGTGGAGAAACAGTGATTGATCGCGTTTACCACATCGATCGTGGGTATGAAAAGATTGAGTCTAAGTTGCGGGCAGTGGGCGCGGACATTGAGCGTTTGCGAGACTCGGTGACGGCGCCGCTGCCGCAGGGTTCGCAACCGGGGATGGTCGCGGAAGTGTAACTGCTTTGTACTTTGTTCTTGGTACTTTGTTCTTTGTGTTCTGACTTATGTACGATCAAAGCACCAAGTACAAAGAACAAAGCTCGAATCAAGCAAGTAACCAGCGGTGCATAAGAAAACATGTCAGATCAAAATTGCTTATTCTGTCGAATCATTGCCGGTGAAATACCCGGCGAGTTCATTCATCAGGACGATCGCGCGGTAGTGCTTCGCGACATCAACCCGCAAGCGCCAACTCACGTGCTCGTCATTCCACGAGAGCACCTTGAGTCGCTCGACGATGCTTCACAAAAAGATGAGGCGTTGTTGGGACACTTGCTTCGCGTCGGAGCGCGTGTCGCAAATGATCAGGGACTTGAGGAAAGTGGCTATCGCACGGTGATTAATACGGGAGCGGGCGCAGGCCAATCAGTATTTCATCTGCATGTGCACGTGATAGGCGGGCGACCATTAACCTGGCCGCCGGGTTAGGCAAACAGGCGTCAACCAGAATAGAAAGCGTTTCGTTCCGGATTACAACCGGCAGATCAACAGTTCGCGTTCGTAGATTGTTTCCGGCGGCAGCCGATCGTGCAGCTCCAGGAACAGTTCCTCATGTCCCAGCACTTCATTGCGCCAGGCATCTCGGTCAAACGCCTGTAACTCTTCAAACTTCTCTTTCGGGTAATCGAGTCCCTGCCATTCGATATCTTCGTACTTTGGCATCCAGCCTATCGGAGTCTCTTTGGCAAGCGCGCGTCCATGCGCGCGGTCGACGATCCATTTCAGCACGCGCATGTTTTCACTGAAGCCCGGCCACATGAAGTTTCCGTCGGCGTCCTTGCGGAACCAGTTCACATGAAAGATGCGTGGTGTTTCACTTAGTGATCGCTGCATACGGATCCAATGCCGGAAGTAGTCACCCATGTGGTAGCCGCAGAAGGGCAACATGGCCATCGGATCGCGACGCACCTTGCCAATAGTGCCGGCCGCGGCAGCAGTCATTTCTGAGCCCATTGTCGCTCCGATGTAAACTCCCGAACTCCAGTTGAATGCCTGGTAAACAAGCGGCATAGTCGTCGCCCGGCGTCCACCAAAGATGATTGCGCTGATGGGCACGCCGTTCGGGTTTTCCCAATCAGGATCGATCGTCGGACATTGCGATGCAGGAGCCGTAAAACGCGCGTTAGGATGCGCCGCCTTCGCGCCAGTTTCCTTCGCGATCTGCGGTGTCCACTTCTTGCCTTGCCAGTCGAGACATTCTGCGGGTGGTTCCTCAGTCATTCCTTCCCACCACACACCGCCTTCCGGTGTAAGTGCGACATTAGTAAAAATCGAGTTTCGCGATAGCGAGATCATTGCATTCGGGTTCGTCTTTTCTGAGGTTCCGGGAGCGACTCCAAAGAAGCCTGCCTCAGGATTAATCGCATGCAGACGTCCGTCTTTATCCGGCTTGATCCAGGCGATATCGTCTCCGACGGTCCAAACTTTCCATCCTTCGAAACCGTCCGGCGGGATGAGCATTGCGAAGTTCGTTTTTCCGCAAGCGCTGGGAAACGCGGCCGTCACGTAGGTCTTTTCTCCTTGCGGGTTTTCCACACCTACAATCAGCATGTGTTCTGCCAACCAGCCTTCATCGCGCGCGATGTTGGATGCAATGCGCAGC
>JBGTCM010000133.1:0-3100 GCA_041748795.1 Pyrinomonadaceae bacterium | reverse complement strand
AGGCCTTCCGGACATTTATGGAACCCGGCCGCCGACGTCTATCGAAGTGAAGATGGGTGGATGATCAAGGTAGATCTTGCGGGCGTTTGCGCCGACGATTTGGAGCTGGAACTGGACAGCCCATTCCTCAGAATTCGAGGGTGCCGGCGCGACACATTTTTCAGGGAAGGTCTGACTTATCAGCAGATGGAGATCACTTACAGTAAATTTGAGAAAACTATCCAATTCCCTTGCGCCATCGAAGAAGCGTCGCTGGCACATGATTACCTGGACGGATTTCTGATAATTAGCCTGCGCTGCAAGTGATCGGAGCGCCACCAAATCATGGCAGACACACCCAATACACCCGATGCAACGCCTGAACCCGTAGATCAAAAGCCGGAACAGACTGAGACCGTTGCCTCGACGCCGAGTCCGGAACCTTTTGAGATTCCGGTCCTGGCTTTGCAGAACACTACTCTGTTTCCCGACACAGTCGTGCCTTTGGCTGTGGGACGCCCACGTTCGGTGGCCGCCGTCGAAGCGGCGCTGGGTACCGAAGAAAAGCTGCTTGGGTGCATTACGGTTCGAGCTGACGCCAATACGAACAGCCAGGACGCGGCCCCGGCTGACCTCTATCAGGTCGGCACGCTCGCGATGATTAAACGCATGGAACGCATCGAAGACACGATGCACATCATCGCGCAGGGTCAGGAAAGAGTTAAGGTCATCGAATGGAAACAGGAAACACCTTACCTCCGTGCGGTGGTCCAGATACTGCCCGAGGTTAAAGTTGTAGATGCAGAAGAAGTCGAAGCGATCAAACGTAACGTCCAGTCGATGGTCCAACAAGCCCTGGCGTTGCTGCCCGGTATTCCACCCGAAGTGCGTGTGGCAATGATGGGCGCGGTTGAGCCTGTGCGGCTCGCGTATTTCCTCGGTTCAATACTGAATCTTGGCGTCGAGCAGGAACAGAAAATGCTCGAGGCCAACACCGCCGACGAGTTGTTGCGCCTGGCCCACACTTACCTGGCCCGCGAGCTGGAGATCATTCAGTTGCGCTCCAAGATTGCCACCGAAGCCCAGTCTGAAATGGACAAGTCGCAGCGCGATTACATTCTCCGACAGCAGATGAAGGCGATCCAAAAGGAGCTGGGCGAGGACGAGGGAGGCGAGCAAGCCGAGGCCGAGATGTTACGAGAGCGACTCGCCAAGGCTGATTTGCCGGATGAAGTGAAGGTTGAAGCAGAACGCGAGCTGAAACGTTTGGAAAAACTTCCGGCTGCTGCGCCTGACTACCATGTCATTCGCACGTATCTCGACTACGTCCTGGAGCTGCCGTGGCAAAAATCGTCGGAAGATAAACTTGAACTCCAGGAAGCACGCAAAATTCTCGACGAGGACCACTACGGTCTGGAAGATGTGAAGGAACGGATCCTCGAGTTTTTGGCAGTGATCAAGCTGCGGCCGGACACCAAGAGTCCCATTCTCTGTTTTGTTGGACCTCCCGGCGTCGGCAAAACTTCGCTTGGACGCTCCATTGCGCGAGCGCTGGGGCGACAGTTTGAACGAATGTCGCTGGGTGGAATGCGCGACGAAGCCGAACTGCGTGGCCATCGACGGACCTACATCGGTTCAATGCCCGGCCGTATTATTCAGTCGCTGCGCAGGGCCGGTGTAAACAATCCCGTGCTAATGCTCGACGAGATCGACAAACTCGGCAACGACTACCGGGGCGATCCCGCTTCCGCATTGCTGGAGATTCTTGACCCGCAACAGAATAATACTTTCCGCGACCACTATCTTGATCTTCCGTTTGATCTCTCGAAGGTATTCTTCATTGCCACGGCGAACCAGCTTGGTCCAATTCCGCCGCCGCTGCGAGACCGCATGGAAGTAATCTCGATTGCCGGCTACAGCGATCGGGAAAAATTGGAGATTGCCAAACGTTACTTGATCCCGCGTCAGATTTCTGAAAACGGGTTGAATCCGGACCAATTGACGATTAGCGATTCCGCGAACGAATTAATGTCGACACGTTACACGCGGGAAGCCGGCGTCCGACAGTTGGAAAGGACCATCGGGCGCGTGGCCCGCAAGGTTGCTTTGAAAATTGCCCAGGGCGAGACGGAACGGGTCAGCGTTGATGCTGCCGAGATTTCGGAATTCCTGGGGCCACCAAGATTCTATCCGGAGCAGGCACGCAAGGAACTGCCCGCGGGGGTGGCTACCGGAATGGCCTGGACCGAGATGGGTGGCGAAGTATTGTTCATTGAAGCGACGCTATTACCCGGTGGCAGCGGCCTGACCATTACGGGGCAACTGGGCGAGGTAATGCAGGAATCAGCGCGGGCGGCGCAGTCGTTTCTCTGGTCTCATGCCACCGAATTCGGAATGCGACCGGAACTGTTCAAAGACTATGGCGTTCATCTCCACGTGCCGGCAGGCGCTATTCCCAAGGATGGACCAAGCGCCGGAGTCAGCATCATGGCTGCTCTCGCGTCACTTTATACAGGGAGACGTGTGCGGCCGGACACCGCGATGACCGGCGAAATCACATTGTCTGGTTTAGTGTTTCCGGTGGGTGGAATCAAAGAGAAGGTGTTGGCCGCGCATCGTGCGGGAATTCGCCGCATCCTCATGCCATCACGCAACGAAGCCGATATTGAAGACATTCCCGAGGACGTTCGCAAGGAGCTGACGATTGTATTCGTATCTCGTATCAGCGAGGTGATTGACGCGGCCCTGGAAGTGCTGGTTGCCAATCCACCGCCGCCGGTTATCTATGACCAGGCGCGTCCTGGTCCTTCGCCGGAAACTGAATCACCGTTAACAGTCCGTCAGACGTAGCAGTTCTCAGCGGCTTGCCGCCTTCCGTGCGGAAAGGCTCCGCCTTTCCGACAAAGCCTGAAAAACAAAGAGGCTGTGCCTCCGATGAAGCGGAGGCGCAGCCTCAAATTGAATGCAGTCCTGCGGTAAGGCTGAGCCTTACCGCACGGAAGGCGGCTTGCCGCTTATTCTACTGACCGATCTTATGTTCCGATCCAATTCCCTCAAGTGGGGTCGGCCCGAATTTAGCTTGCGGAGTCACCAACAGAATAAAGCGCCCCGTCTTCACAAC
>JBGTCM010000132.1:0-4608 GCA_041748795.1 Pyrinomonadaceae bacterium | reverse complement strand
CCGATCAAAGGGCGAGTTGGACCATCACAACCAATGCACATGAGACTTTGCAAGCCGACGCGGTATGCCTCGCGGTGCCTGCGCATGTGGCCGCAAGATTGATGCGCGGGAGCGATATGCAGCTCGCCTCAGAGCTTGAAGGAATTGTCTATGCGTCGAGCGCCACCATTAACCTCGCCTACAAACGCGACGATATACCTCATCCGCTCGATGGCTTCGGCTTCGTAGTACCATTCATCGAAAAGCGCTCCATCCTCGCCTGCACCTTCAGCAGCGTGAAGTTTGTTGGGCGTGCTCCGGGCGACAGTGTACTGCTAAGGGCCTTCGTCGGCGGCGCACTGCAACCGCAGATGTTTGACCTTTCGGAAGATCAGATAATTTCGCGTGTGCGATCCGATTTGCGTGACCTGTTGGGAATTGAGCGGGCGCCAATGTTCGCCGAGGTTTCGAAGTGGAAGAACTCAATGCCGCAATACCATGTGGGCCATGTCGCACGGATGGGGCGGATTCGAAATCGGCTCGCTTCTCTTCCCGGTGTTGTTTTGGCTGGTAATGCATATACTGGCCCAGGTATTCCCGATTGCATACGCAGTGGCGAGGACGCGGCGGAGGCACTCTGGAGTGACGGTCCGTTACAGAACTAAGCGCAGTAGCGAGGTGGTCTCGGTGCGTGTCTTTGCCCCAACGGGGCTTCGGCTTAAAGCCCGGGGTTGCCGCGCTCTGGCGGCTACCCTGGGTAAGGCGAAAGATTGATTCCTCAACCGCAACGCGGTTGCGGCGCTTTGAATTCCGAAAGGTCTTTCGCGAGGCGCAACCGCGTTGCGGTTGAGAATATCTCGCTCCACGTTACCCAGGGTAGCCGCCAGAGCGCGGCAACCCTGGGCTTTACCGCTATAGCCCCGTTGGGGCAGAGATACACGGAAATCGCCACGAGGATATTGACTGTGTAACTGGTTTGGAATAGAACGTTTCCTCGCAACGCAAAGGAGTCGTTTTAATGCCCGAAGAACAACCCACCGAGCCACTCTCGAAAGTTGAAGTTGAGCAACTGCTAAGACAGATGAACGATGAATGGGTTAAGGCGCTGGTAAGAGGCGACGGCGAAACTCTCGGCCGCATAATGGCGGAAGACTTCTTCTTTGCTTATCCGATGGAGGGCGACGACAAAAACCAGTTCATCGGCGACGTGGTGTCAGGTGATGTCCGGGTTGAGTATTTGAATCGGGAGAACGTAGGCGTGCGCGTTTGGGGTGATACCGCGGTTCTCACCGGCAAGGATTCGGCTAAATGGTTTTACAAAGGAAGAGACTTCAGCGGGCACTACAAAATCATTCACATCTATTCCCACCGCGAAGGTCAGTGGCAGCTGGTCTCTGTGCAAGCCTGCCCGATACCTTAAAACTAACCGCCAAGACGCCCTGATAGCTTTTCAATCCAATCCGAATTCGACTCCAATAACGGACGAAACGCTTCTCTCGGAACGGTGGTTTCCACGTGCATGTTGTCGTCAGTGTTGATAACCGCTCCGGCAACAGCCGGCGAGAGTCGCGACTGGTCGCAGACATACCACGACTTCACGTCGGCTTCGCTTTTGATCTGCACTCGTCCAAGCTCTGCCGCAACTCGCGAGTCACCCATCCGCTCTTTCAGTAGATCCAGTGTCAGGGGTGTCTTGCTTCCAATCAAAATCAGGTCTTTTCCATACGTCGCGCCTTCCACTCGAAAGACCTGAACGTAGGGAAACACGTTATGAAACGTTGCCAGGACGGAACGCAGACTCTCCGTCGACAATTGATATATCTGGACCCACTGAACAAACACTCCATCCTGGCTGAGACGCTCGCGACCTAGGGTAAAGAATTCTTTCGTAAACAGGTTTGCGACGCCAGGCACCCATGGGTGGCTAGGCTCGCTGACGATTATGTCGTACCTGTTTGGCGTCACGCGTAGATATGTGCGCGCATCGTCGATGATCAAACGCATTCGTGGGTCTTCGAGCGGCCGGTTATTCACGTGCTCAAAAAAACGCGAACCATCCACTGTCGCCGGTTCGAGTTCTACGCATTCAAGCGAGTGAATCGGTGACTGCAGAATCGAACCGACAGTGACTCCCGAAGCAAATCCGACTACCAGGCCATTCCTTACGTTAGGTGCTATGAGTATGGGTAGCTGGCCCACCATCACCTGCGTCGGCATGTCCTCTCGGTCTGACGCGTTTACGCGCCCATTGATTGCCAGAGACGTAACGTCCCAATCCTTTCGGACGGAGACGGTCGAAGTTGGACCCTCAACGTACATCAAAAGGTTGTGCTCTCCCGTACCGCTTTGCTCACTGGCATCCTCCGCAACACTTCCGCGCGTCCTGGCTATCGTGCGCACGAGGCTGTCGTAAGCACCGACCGACAAATTCGCCAGGTCGAGCCGCGGGGCTAAGGTGAAAATCATAACGAGTAAAGCAAGTGTAGACGCGATGTGAAGAACCAGCTTGCGTTTGCGCTCGCGCAATTCACCCGACGGCTGGTAGGCAAACCCCGCCACCAAAGCGCAGAGCGCCGCTGCAAATAGAATAGTGAAACGCGTGCTGGTCCGGGGTATCAAAACAAATCCGGCGCCAAACGCCCCCGCAATTGCACCGATCGTATTCACCGCATAACTTCGGCCCACCAGCTGGACTGATCGATTGCCCGCAGCAGAGTCGGTCCAAACAAGCACCAGCGGCATCACCATTCCCATGAGTAGTGCGGGGAGTAGGATCAACAGCGCAACCGAGGTTATTTGCAGAGCCAGCAAGCCGCCCCAGCTACTAATATCCAGGGTGAGACCGGCGGCGACCAGCCACGCGGGAATCCGGTTAACCACGAAAAGACTGAACACAAGACTGATAGCTGTTAGTAGTTCAACAGTGAGTACAGTCTTTCGCAATTTGGTAGAGACGTTTCTGCGCGCAATGAAGAACGCGCCCGCCGACAGGCCTGCCAGAAACAACGCGACCGTGATGCTGAAGGCGTAGGTGCTGGAACCGATGATCATGGAGAGCATTCGTGTCCAGGCGACCTGCGTGCTGATGGTGACAAACCCGGAAACGAAAGCGCATAGCAACCAAAACCTTGTTCCGGTAACCGGTGTCGATGTTTGTGCCGATTCTTCGGATTCTTCTTTGGCGTGCCTTTGAACAATACCCGCCGGTTCTTCTGACATCCGACGATCCGCAAGTATCGCTACGACGCCAATAACCAGATTGATTACTGAAGCCGTGTAGATCGTCGCGGTCACCCCTAAACTCGGGAGTAGAAAAAATCCGGCGGCAATACATCCGCAGATCGCGCCGACCAGGTTGCGTGTGTAAAGCTTTGTGATCGATGTAGAATTGACATCTGACGACCGCAACAACGCCGCGGACATCAATGGCAGCGTAGCTCCCATCAACGTGGTTGGGATGAGCAGCATCAAGCAAGACAGGAGGAACCTCAGCAAGCTAAAAACAAAAAAGCTGAGATGGAAGTGCTGCCAGAGAACCGCGTAAAGATCGTCAACCAGGACAAACAAAAAAGGGACCGCCAGCGCATAAAGCGCGATTCCGATTTCAAGGAGCCCGTACGCGCGAATAGGTCGCCGCACCCTGCCCGCGACGCGTCCCGCAATCGCGCTACCGAGTGCCAGGCCACCCATGAAGGCCGCCAGGACGGTGCTGACGGCGAGGGTCGTGGCTCCAAACACGAGCCCCAGCATTCTCGCCCAGAGTACTTCGTAGATGAGGCCTGTGGCCCCGGACAAGATGAAGCAGGCTGCGAGTATCTGAATGCTTTTGGTTGCGTAGCGCTGCATAAAAATCGATGCGTTGGGTGCAATGACCTGGGTCGCCAAGGTACTTACCTCGTATGGAAGCGGAAGTTGATCTCAGTGAGATGAGAAGGCAAGGTGGTCACTATAACACAGGCTTCGGACAGGGATTTTGAAAAACATAAGCGTGAACTGGGAACAGTTCGGTCATGGAAAAGTTAGAGGTCATGGAAAAGTTAGAGGTCATGGAATAGTTAGAGGTCATGGAACAGTTAGAGGTCATGGAATAGTTAGAGGCCATGGAATAGTTAGAGGTCGTGGAATAGTTAGAGGTCATGGAATAGTTAGAGGTCATGGAATAGTTAGAGGTCGGGAAGAGGGGCATGCCCCCGCTCTTCGATGCGTAAATCTAATCATGAATTGACGAGCACCTCCACACTCAGATAGCTCAGGGGCGGAATTACTTTCAGGAGGTAAGGTAACGGACGAAAGAGCGGGGGCATGCCCTCCTTCCTTACCTCTAACTGTTCCTAGAGCCCTTTGACCGCGGCACAGCGTTCGGATTAAACGTAGATTACATGAGACGCGCGCCAGATCTTCGCCGGTATGGATCCTGGATCGGCAGTGGTGAGCAGGATCGCGTAGTCTTCGGCAAAGATGTCGTTTTCCTTGCTGCTTTTCCCGCCAGAGATTCGAATCTCACCACCCTTATGTGGCCTTACGAGCGCAAGTCTGCGCAGGCAATCATAGAGATGGACCAGCCCACTGCCATAAGGTCCCAGCTCGTCATGAAGTATCAAACGCACTTCCGCTCGCTCATCGATGAAG
>JBGTCM010000131.1:0-4495 GCA_041748795.1 Pyrinomonadaceae bacterium | reverse complement strand
TCTGCGGACTGTAAGGATGATTGTTTGCGCAGTAAATAGTAGTGTTGGCGGGTTCGCAGAGTTCGAGAATGTCTTCCTCACTGGCTGGTTGCGGGCCGCCGTCGTAGTTAATGATGCGGCCGTCGCTGTTTACTTCGACTGCGTAGAGGTTGATTTTGACGGAGGCGTGGAGTTCGGCGCCGCAATCCGGGCAGGTGCGCGCGGGACCGGATGTTTTAGTAGAGCTGCTCTTGGATTGTCTGGAAAGTTCTGGGGTAAAGACTGGAGTTCCATTTTCAATGGTGCAGTCTACCTGTTCGTCTTCTTCTTTCTCCCAGGAGTCGGAGGTATAGGGAGCTTCGCGGTCATCGCCACTCTCGTAGTTAAGATTGTCGAGCTTGTCTCCTTCAAGGAGATCGGAGACGATTTCTTCTGCGGCACGTCGGCCCAGTTGGGAGAGGGGATATTGCTCGCGGAGGAAGCGCTGTCGTGCGGCCTGAGTGTTGCACTTACAGTTATGTAAAATCCAGTCCAAGTTGATTTATTGCCGAGCTGGGTGTAGGCAAGTTTCCTCTTGGTGACGAGGGTGAGTTTTCTAAATGTAGGGTGGTTGGTGTTGGGTCGTTACTATAATAGTTCCTGGCCGCAGAAATAATCTTTTGAAAAAAGGAGACTATGACGCCTTGACCGAGGATTTCTCCGGCACCGGTTTTGGACTTTTCTTCTCCCAAGTAATAAGAGGGTGGAACGCCGTGAATTTTCTTAATCTCGTTTACTGTAAGCCAGCGCCAACATTCTGCGCGGGTGGGATGCTTCACAACTACTCCATCGCCTTGTTGGCTTAGATATCTTTTTCGGATGACTGGAACTTTGGTGCTGTGATCCGTGAGTTGAGGAGGGGCGAAACCATTGCCTTTACGGGTTTGTTCATTCCAGTGGTTTACAAGCCAGGGTTTTTCGTTGGCTGTGAAGTATTGGTTTTCGACGAGGTCAGGCGGGTCTGCGATATCTCCGAACGTTTTTGTGCAAGGAGTGGTAGTGGGCCATTGGAATCCTGGTTCTGAGGTGGCCACCATCACAGTTCGTTTTCTACCTGTTAACTCACCGAACAGTGTTGGGTCGAGAACTGCTGCGTGGTTTGATAGTGTGATAGCAGCGGTGCGTGGCATAACGCTCGTGTGCTTTGATCTCGCGAATGTGGGAGTAGCGCTTTTTTACTTCCTGGTGAGTTACGTGCCTGAAGTCTTCACCCGGATAGTTGCAGAGAGGAGCTTGTTTGGTGGCAGCCTTGACAGCGTTGGCGCGTTCTTCGGTGGGCGGTCGGTAGTCCTGGATATCTTCGATCTTGCGAACCCGGACGAAGCGGGCATTTGTGGTGACGCTGGTAAGGTGGCTGCCGGATTTGTTTACTCGAATTACAGTTACCCATTCGCGGCCGGGAAGTAGGACCATGCCGCCGGGGTGAATATCAAACTTTTCTGCTTTGAGGCCTCCTTGTTCATCGAGCATTGCTCTCTCGTATTCAATACGGTTGGTTATGTGTGCTATCCAGCGTAGTGCATGTGCGATTTGGCGTTGGTGGACGGGTACGGACAATTCCCGTGCTTGCTCGGGAGTGATCACGCCATTGTCTAGAGCGCCCCAGATACTTTGGGAGCCCTCGTAGTTCGACTTAGGATATTTGTCTTTGGTGAAACAAAAAGAAATGTGATCGTGGTTTGCAATCCCCATCGCACGTTCCTGCATAAGCGGAACGTCGTCGCGTTGCCAAAGCTTTAAGAACCTTTCGGCTTCTGCTTGATTGCGTTCTTCTCTGCGTTTATCTGTTTCGAGTGTTTTGATTCTTCGGTAACGGACGGCGGGACGCTCTTTGTATTTAGCATGGCGTATGGCACCGGCGGCGCGGGATTTCCAGTAGGCTGCTGTATCCCAGAGTTGCACGGCTCTGGTCAGGCCGTTGGTAATCTTTTCTGCGTCCTTGCGGGCACGTTTCTCGCTGTGATGGCCCACAATTATTGGTTGGCCTAACGCAATCTTGTCAGTGATTGCGCTGACAGCGTTATGCGCGCGTTCGGCATCGTCTTTAGATCGTTCACCGTATTGTCCGAAGCGCTCGGCGCGTTCTTCTGCACGTTCGACGAGGGATTTGTCCTCGTCATCGATTTGGCCGCAAGAGTCGAGAAGAAAGTCTTCGCGTTCAGGAGTCCAGGCGGGGGCGACGAATAGTTTTTGGCGCGGAGCCCAGATAAAGCCGTGGCTTCTTACTTGAGAGTAAAGACTCTCGGGTAGACGCTCGTCGGTGTTGGTATAGAGACGGAGCTTATTATCTTCGGGTGAGTAAGTGGCTGTGTACATTTATTGAAAATCCGTTTCAAACCCCGGGGGAATTGGGAATTCGTTAAGGCATGAGCGACATTCGAGACGTTCATTGGTTTCTTCATCTTCGTCGTACATTTGGTAGAGGCCATTTATCGAAAGTACGCCGTCTTTGAGGCCTTCTATCTCGCGCCAGGTGGTGTGATTAGCGAGATATCGAAAGCCTTCTCCGTGTTCGGTCGGATCGTTGCCTTTATAACCGCACGTTGGGCAAATCAATTCGGTTGGTGGAGTAATACCGGTGAGGGAGTTTGATTTGATTTGCTCCCATTCGGTTTGAGCACGATCAAAGAGTTCTCGTAGCTCTTCAGTTTGCAAGTCCATTGACTGACAAATTGCGGTCCAGGCATTTTCATCTATAGCACCGGCGGCCATTATTTCGGCGAGTAAGCGTGGGAACTGAATGTCATTGCGTTGCCATGTTGAGGAGCTGGGCTCGGGAAGTGTGCTTGTTTGCATTGCAGTTTCTTTCTGGGTTTGAAGGGGTAAGAGGAATTGGCGCATCGTGAGGTTAGTTGAGCGTGTGGTTCATACCGGTGGTTCGATGTCAGCTATTCCATAGTCTTTAGGGTCAAATGATGGGTAGATGATCGCGTCTGCGTCGTGGTCGCCAGGTTCGGTTAATGGGAGGCGTAGTCCTTCGGTTTCATTATTGGTGACGAGCCTAACGAGATCTATAGCTTTTTCAATTGCGCTGGTGCCGCTTTTGGCCTCGATGCTGAGATAGAGTGGGCAACTATCTATTTCTACGCGGTAACTTGCTGGCTCGTCGCTTTCGATTTCTGGTTCTTGTTGTTCCTCGTTCGTTGGCGGCGGATTTATTGAGTGGAGTGTGGTCCGTGCGAGTTCTGCGCAGTCCTGGCCGGAGAGTTGACTCGTTAAATGTCGAAGCGGATGGTTTTGGAGATTACCGTTATTAAGATCCCCATAGTTGGCAATCTGCTCCAAGGTCTTGATCGCTGCTTCATAAGCATTACAGGCGTGGACGATAAAGTCGGCGTCGGCTTTGAGTTGTGTTCGTATCTGGGTGGCTACATGCGGTAGTAATTGGCCGTCTTCGTATTCGCCTACGACTGCGAGGGCAACGGGTCCTAAGCCGATGATGTGGCCTGTGGTTGCGATGATGTCAAAGGCGTCGATGTTGGGGTCGTCCTGATGCGGACGAACGGCGTATGGTGGTGCGGTGTGCTCTGTATGTTCTAGTGCGCTGTTCATCGGTTTGCCTGCATTCTGGGTTGAAGGGTTTGGGTTTAATTGTTGAACAGCCGTTAGGGGTTGAGAGCGAAGTTGCGGAATTCACGTTTGCGCGAAGATTTTCTATAAGGTCGGCGGTTCCGGAAAGAAGTTGCGGGATGCTGCGCTGGTTGCTTTTCTCGGGGCGGCTGTCGTTCATCGTCGAAAGTTCTTGTTATGCGGCGATGCGGCGTTGACTATTCGGTGAGCACATTGGTTGAAGCGGCCCGTACGGTTGCCTTGGATCGTGAACGTATCCTTACGCGGCGTCTTGACGCTTTCGACGTGTCTTAGGTGTGCCGCTTTCAGGTGCCACGAGTGTTAGCGGGGAAGCAGTTGTTTCTTGCTCTACACGGTTTGCTTGTACCTTAAGGCTTGCTTGCAGTGCGGTCATGATGTCGATCACCGGAGCTGGCTTTCGTACTTCGCCGGTGGTGGTGATCGTTTCTCCGGCGACTTTGGCATCGAGCATTTCTTTCAAGGCGGCGTGAAAGTGGTCCGTGGTGTCGACTTGGCCAAACGTGGTGACCATTTGCTCAACGAGCGTGGTAGCCAGTTGCAGTTCGTTGTCTTGGGGTGTGGCTTGATTGGAAATTCCCGGAACATTGGCCACACTGCGTACCTCGTGGCGGTAGTGCAGCTTTTGGATCATCAGGCCATCGCCGTTGGGGGAGATGGTGATCAGGTCTTCACGCTCCCGTAAAATTACCTTGGCTATTCCAATCCTTCCGCTTCGCTTCATAACTTCGCGTAGCAAGGCATATGATCGTTCGGCTGCGTGGCCGTTGGGGGCCGCGAAGTAAGAGGCGTCGAAGTAGGTGGTCGGAATTTCTTCCGGTTTGATGAAGCCGATGATTTCGATTGCTTCACTTGATTCTGGCGTGATGCTGGCGATCTCTTCTGGAGC
>JBGTCM010000130.1:0-6089 GCA_041748795.1 Pyrinomonadaceae bacterium | reverse complement strand
GTTTGCGGCAACGTCGACAAACTAAAGTGTGTAGGACACCCGCTGAAAACTCCGATCATCCTGCGTGACTTG
The DNA here is from genome assembly GCA_041748795.1 of Pyrinomonadaceae bacterium. Lineage (GTDB taxonomy): Bacteria > Acidobacteriota > Blastocatellia > Pyrinomonadales > Pyrinomonadaceae > PSRF01. Next base: position 6,017 of record JBGTCM010000130.1, on the reverse strand, counting down.
CGCGATGCCCGGAACTGCGAGAGTATTTCGCACTGCAAAAACCCAATCAAAAAACACTCATCAACCTTTGAGACGAGAGGGGCCTATGGAACGTCGAATAACGAGTTGGTTCAGTCAAAATTTGAGTAGTGAAATGCCGCTGGTGGCTTATGGTCATGCAGGTCAACCGCTCTTGATGTTTCCCACGGCAGCCGCTGACTACCTCGAGTATGAAAGATTTCATCTCGTTGATGCGATACGTCCGCTGATCGAGGCGGGGAAGCTTCGTGTTTACTCAATCAACAGCGTCAATCGCTACAGTCTCCTTAATGAGCAAATGCCTCCCAATCTGAAGGCGGAGTTGCTGACGCGATTTGATCGATACATAACCGAGGAAGTGTTGCCCTTGATTCGAAACGAGGCCGGCGCAGACGCGCGTCCGCTGACAACGGGAGCGAGCCTGGGCGCTTTTCTCGCCGCCAACGCTTATTTCAAGCATCCGGATTTGTTTCGAGGTGTGATTGCGATGAGTGGAAGTTACGACGTGCGTTCGTACCTAAAAGACTTCTATGACGACAATGTCTATTTCAACAATCCGTCCGACTACCTGCCAAATCTAAATGATGATCATTACCTTCCGATGCTGCAAAAGGCCGACTCCATCTACATTCTTTCCGGACAGGGATCCTACGAAGCCCCGGAACGCAGCCAGCACCTTTCCGATATCCTCAAGTCAAAAGGCATCCCGCACCAACTCGATTTGTGGGGAGCTGACGTAAATCACGACTGGCCGTGGTGGCGTAAAATGTTGCCGCACACGCTGGGGACAATCTTGAGTAAGGATGAGGGCTGAAGGTCGGACAGAGGATTAGCCCGGCGCGCAGCGAAGCGGAGCGTGGGGAGCTGGCGGCAGAGATCAGGCCACAGAGTAGGGCCTTCGGTCGCCAGCTTCGCAGGCTGGATGTTAGTTCTCATTGTTCCCCCACGTTGCGCGTGGGCTAGTATTCTGTCCGGCTGCTTCGCAGCCTCGTTCGTGGTGACAGGCGCGTCACAATCTGAAATAAATTTCACTCACCACTCGCGATGGATGAAGACTATAGGGCTGGCGACTCTTTCGTCTGCCAGCATCGCCTCGCTGTTGGATGACGTTAACGCTGCATGCAAAGCTGTGTCTCACCTCTCACAAATTAGCGCCGCAATATTTGCAGTAGCGCGCGTCAAGATCGTGAACCTCAGCGCCGCACCCGCTACATAGCTGCGTCTTAAGGTTTTGTTCTCGCACGGCTTGCGCGAGTTCCACCGAAACGATGCCGGTCGGCACGGCAATGATCCCATACCCAATAACCATCACTACTGATGCGAGCATCTGACCGAGCGGCGTACGCGGCGACAGATCGCCATAGCCTACCGTTGTCAGAGTGACAATCGCCCAATAGATGCTGACCGGAATGTTCGTGAAGCCGTGTTCTTCACCCTCGATGACGTACATCAACGCGCCGATAATGACGACGAGCAACAATACGGCAGAGAGAAAGACGCTGATCTTGCGCCTGCTGGCACGCAATGCGCGCCGCAGCGTATCGGCTTCGGTTATGTACTCGGAGAGTTTTAGCAGGCGGAAAATACGGAGCAAACGCAGGATACGAATGACCAACAGGTATTGGCTGCCTGGCACGAAGATGCTGAGGTACGTTGGAATGATGGCGAGCAGATCGACGACGCCGAAGAAACTCACTGCGTAGCGTTGCGGACGGCGGACGCTCACCAGACGCAGCAAATATTCAACGGTGAACAGTACTGTGAACATCCATTCAAGTGCATAAAGTAGTTCTCCGTATTGCTGCCTGACCTGACGGATGCTTTCCAGAATAACCGTTGCGACACTCAGAAGAATCAGCCATATGAGAACGAGATCGAAGAGGCGACCGGCGCGCGTGTTTGACTCGAAAATGATCTCATGCAAACGCGCTCGTCGTGGGGTAGACGCAACTTCTGTCGCTGGAGCTTTTTCGTGGGCCGGGCCTTTCATTTACCCTTCATAGCCTATCTTTTGCCCGCATGTCGAGTGGTGATAGGGAAGAGGAAGTCAGTCCATTTGTCCACCTGAAGTGAGTAGTGGGTCCGTTACGCCAAAGAGTTCAGGGGTTCTGATTACTTTGGCGGCATTGAAACGACACCGCCCAACAAGCTTATCGAAAGCAAACTGGCGACACCGGAAGATGGGCTTCGGGTATCGCCAGAAAGTTGCGTTTATGTTTTTGAGCGTCGTGCTATTTACTCGTCCACGTCAACCGTCGCCGGGCTCCTCGCCGCCTTTCTTACCCTTCTTCTTTGTCGGATCAACCTCACGTGGACGCGTTACGGGCGGTGGCGGCTCTTCTCGCGGCGCCACGACCTCAGGTTTCGGTTGTGGGTTGGCAGGCGCCTCTTCCACTCTCGGCGGCGGAGGCAAAGTCATTTGCTCTAACTTGGGTTCGGGGGATGCAGTCTTGGGTAAGGACGGGTTCTCCTCGTCATCTTCTTCGTCATCACCGCCGCCAAATTGCGCGCGCTCAGCAGCGAGTTCTCGTTGGCGTTGACGGAAGAGCTCCTTCATGTCTTCCGGCATGGTGGGCGCCTTGTCAAAATTCTCCTTTGGCTTGTCCTTCAGGAAATCTTTCATGAAGTCGAGGAAGAAGGGCAGCGCTCCAACGCCGCCTGTCATTCCGGTTCCCAGGTTCTTTTTCAATCCCGGATAACCCATCCAAACGCCGGTCACGTATGTTGGTGTGAAACCGATAAACCAGACATCGGTGTGGTCGTTGACGGTGCCGGTCTTGCCGGCGACTGGGACACCAAGAGAACGTGCCGCGGTGGCGGTTCCATTCTCAACCACGCCACGCATCATCGAAGCCATGGTTAAGGCGACATACTCATTCATAACTTTATGAGTTGTCCTTTCCCATTCTTCCAACACAGCGCCATCGCGGTCCAACACTCGGCGAATCAAATGCGGCTCAACGCGAATGCCCTTGTTTGGAAACGCCGAATATGCCGAAACCATTTGGTCGAGAGGCACCTCGGTAGCTCCGAGAGCTGACGGCAGGTAAGGAGCCATTGGCACCTTGATACCAAATCGCCGCACCATTTGAGCACCCGTTTGAATTCCGACCGTTTGTAGAAGATGGACCGCCGGCACATTCATCGACTTCGCCAGAGCCACCTTCAAGGGCAAGTCGCCATTGCCTAACGAACCGTCATAATTATGCGGCTGCCATTGGCCAATCTTTATCGGCGCTCCGCTTACCGTTGTGTCAGGCGTCATGCCCCACTCAACCGCTGCGGTGTAAACGAACGGTTTGAAACACGAACCAGTTTGGCGGTAAGCCTGGGTGGCGTTATTAAACTTGCTTGTGCTGTAGAAATCGTAACCGCCGATCATCGTCACTATCTCGCCGGTCTTGGCATTGAGCGTCATCATGGCGCCCGCCACTGCCGGTACTTGCGACAGTTCTACCTTGAGCCGCCGGCTCTTCTTGTCAACTTCCTTAATGTGAAATTCTGACAAGTAACCAGCCTTCAACTCGTCTTTTGGCTGACGTCCGGACCAACCCATCTCCGCTGGACCAACCGTGGCGGTGTAGTTACCAAAGCGAACGACAGCCTCGTTTTTGGCGCGATCCACTTTACTTACCAATCCTGATAGGTAACGTCCCTCCTGATAATCGTTGCCATACCAGTCAGGGTCCTTATAGTTGTTCATTTCCTGAGTGGTTGGCTCACCGTTTGGGGCGGAGGTGGCAATTATTTTGTAGGTCGAACGCCACCCGCGGCCTCGGTCGTAACGGCGTAGTCCTGCGCGCACAACTTCATAAGCTTTCTTTTGCGCGTCGACATTGATCGTCGTGTAAACGGAAAGCCCACCCTGGGCCACGCGAGTGGTGTATTTGTCTTCGAGTTGCTGCCTGACGTGTTCGACCGGGTAATCAAAGGCACTCGATTTAGGTTGTGACTGGTAGTATGCAGTATCGGCAAGTTGGATGGGTTTTGCTTTGGCAGCGTCAACTTCAGCTTGAGTTGCGAAGCCATTCCTGGCCATCAAGTCGAGCACCAGGTCCCGACGCTCTTTCGCTTTCGCCGGATTAGATGTCGGAGAATACTCACTCGGGGCTTTGGGCACACCGGCGAGCAACGCCGCTTCGCCAATGGTCAGATCCTTCGCTTCTTTTCCAAAATACGTTTCGGCTCCGGCTTCAACGCCGTACGCGTTTGCACCTAGAAAGATATGGTTTGCATAAAGCTCCATGATCTGGTTCTTGGTGTAGTAACGCTCGATCTGGAGGGCGAGGGCCCACTCGTTCACTTTTCGTCTGTACGTCTGTTCTTTGGATAAGAACAAATTCTTTGCCAGCTGCTGCGTGAGGGTCGAGCCGCCTTCAACTTTGTCGCTGGTAATGTTTTTCCACGCGGCGCCAATAATGCGAATCGGATCAATGCCGACGTGATCATAGAAGCGCGCGTCTTCGACGGCGAGGATCGCGTTTTTCATCAATGGCGGAATCTCGTTGTATTTGAGCGGGATGCGTTTTTCGAGCGCGAACTCGCCAATAACGGTTGTTCCATCGTCAGCATAAACTCGCGTGACCACACTCGGGCGATAGGTAGCAAGGGCTGCAACTTCATTAGCGGCGCGCGAATAGTTGAGTTTGTAGGCCGCTACGATTCCGGTCAGCCCGCCCGCCGCCAACGACAGAAGGAGTACCGCCGGCAACCAAAAACGGCGCAACAAGGTGCTGCGCTGCTCGGGCGGGGCTTGAACGATTGCCCTCGGCGAATACGCTTTCAACCGGGATGCAGGGGATTTTGTATCCATGTATTTCAAGACCTCTCAATACTAGCTTGCTCTACGATGCATGTCTGAGGCAACGTGGATTCCCACAGTGCTGCTTGGCAAACAGATTATAACTTAGGGAAACAGCGTCATCGAGTACAGGCGACGAAACTTAGATCAGGCCGAGTAAGACTCAAAACAGTGCATATCATAAGTCGGAAACGGCTAAGCGAATAATTACAGAACCCAGCGCGGTAGCGCGGGATACCGGAGGTAGCGAGCATTAAAAAGGCTCGATTATTTAGTGTTGAGTAGCCTAAAGGATCCCGCGCTACCGCGCTGGGTTCTGTAGTTGTTTGCCTGAATCAAACTGCTCAGTAATGTGGGTGGAAACAACGTTCTTGAGTCAGCGGCTGAGTGAATCGCTTTAGTAGGTGCCCTCTATCACGGTTCTTGACAGCCGGAGCATTACCCGTGATGATTCAGCGATGAGCCTTACATCCATTCAGGACGAGATTCAAAAGCTCGAACCAGCCGAACGAGCATCCTTGATTGATCTGCTCTGGGACAGTCTCGACGCGGAATACGTGAAGGAAATCGAGGCGAGATGGGCCGCAGAATCGGAAGATCGAATCGATGCTTTTGAACGCGGCGAATTGCCTGCCGTTGATGGGCCGTCCGCACTGGAAGAACTTCGCTCCTCCATTAGGAAATGACGAAGTACAGACTTACCTCAGCCGCGCTTTCCGAGTTAAAAGAAGCAACCCTTTACTACGAAGAGAAAGAGCACGGACTGGGCACCGCCTTCCTCGATGAGATTGATGCAACCGTTGAACGAATTCGGCGGTTTCCGCATGCGTGGCATACGGTATCTCCACGAACCAGACGATGCCGCACGCACCGTTTCCCGTTCGGGCTGCTTTATCAAATCCGACCTGACGAAATTCTTATCACAGCCGTGATGGATCTGCGACGCGATCCGCGGAGATGGCGAGGCTCTCTGTGAATCAACCTGCGGGGGTTGCGAGAATCTTCTCCTACTTTAAGCTAACCTGACATCCTCCTCCATCTAGCTTATAATCACTCTGCAAACGGGGGCGACAGGCTTCGACAGGGGTTTGGATGTCCGACGGATGCCATGCCGGGCTACTCTATGCAGCTCGTTAAAAAGCGTAGGGAAAAAACAATTGCCAACTCTAACGAGTTAGCTCTCGCAGCCTAATAAGCT
>JBGTCM010000129.1:0-4505 GCA_041748795.1 Pyrinomonadaceae bacterium | reverse complement strand
GCGCATGATGTATTCGAGAAGGGCACAGTGCTCAACGCCAGCGGCATTCCAGTCGCCGGTTCGCGCGCCCTGCCCGATGGCGAAATCATCGCCGGCACACCGACACCGGCAATAGTGCCGCTGCCCACTATAGCGATGGCGCTGATGCCGACGGCAACTGTCCCGGGCTATCCCTTCTTCAATCCGGCTGTGGCCGGTCACCGGCCGCCGAAGCCGCCGCTCGATACGATCGACAACGGCGGTTTGTCGCGTCACATCATTACCGGTGGAACTTTTACTCACGTGGAAAACCGTCTCGATTTCAGCAAAGATCTCGTGACGGCTATCGCGGTGAGTCTTTCTGAAACCGGAACAGCGGCTGAAATAGCTGCGATGGCGTATCACGAGAAGCGCCTGAATCCGAGCTTCACGCCTGAAAACGTGGCCGCCAATTTCATTCTCAACGGACTTCCGCGAAAGCCAGGCGCCCCCTATGCCGATCCATGCATCGACGATCTGGGCAATGCTAAAGGCAAACCGCGCATCTACAAGGCCGCCGCATTTCAGCTTGACCTCAAACTGAATAAAGCCGGCTGGCATTTCCCGCAGTCACGTATTTTGTCGCTGTGGCAGGATGTTGGACCAACCCAGGCCGGTACCAAACCACCTGAGCCGTTCTTCTTCCGGGCCAACACCAACGATTGCATTACCTTCTATCACACCAATCTGGTGCCGGGTTATTACGAGCAGGACGACTTCCAGGTCCGCACGCCGACCGACATCATTGGCCAGCACATCCACCTGGTGAAGTTTGACGTTACTTCGTCAGACGGCTCCGGAAATGGCTTCAACTATGAGGACGGCACCTTTAGCCCTCATGAGGTCCTCGAACGCATCGCGGCCATTCGCAAGCAGAATGCTTGTAAGACGAAGGATAACCGTAACGGCACCTTCACCTGTCCGGTGGCAAAAGCGCATCCGTTCTTCGGTACGCTAGGCGCACAGACAACTGTGCAGCGCTGGTTTGCCGACGACACACTTAACAACAATGCGAAAGACCGCACGCTTCGCACCGTGTTCACACACGACCACTTCGGTCCTTCGACTCACCAGCAAGCCGGCCTCTATGCCGGACTGGTAACTGAGCCGGAAGGTTCGATCTGGAAGGATGTGGAAACGGGCGTTCAGCTCGGAACGCGCCAAACATCAGATGGCGGACCGACGAGTTGGCAAGCAAACATCATCGAATTAGATCCTTCAAAGAGTCACAAGGAGTTTCTATTCGAGTTTGCGGATTTCCAGCTAGCCTATGAGGCAGGCCGGGGTATTGGACCAGGCGGAATAGCGATTCCTGATCCACAGGGCGCGATCTTCCCGCCCGAGTGCCCACCGGGCTTCACCGCGCCATGTCCGGAAGCCATTTCGGCCGCAGACACAGGCACGATGAGCGTCAACTATCGCAACGAGCCGGTTGCGTTGCGCATTCGCGATCCACAAACCAACACCCAGGCCGCGGGCGCTGCTGGTGATTTGTCCAAGGTCTACAAGTCGAACATCAACCGCGCAGACCCGGACTTCAACAAACAGCCAAGTTTCTATCCTGATTTGACGAAGGGTGTGAGACAGGGCGACCCGTTCACGCCGCTCCTCAGGGCCTACGAAAATGACAAGGTCCAAATTCGCATACTCGTGGGAGCGCACGAAGAAACACACAACATGACGATCAACGGGCACAAGTGGCTGCACCAACCGGGCACGCCTCAGGATCCGTTGGCCATCAATAACTCCGGATGGAGAAACTCGCAGATGGCCGGCATCTCGGAACACTTCGAGTTCATCACCGGAAAAGAATCGATCATGGGCAATAAACCCTTCATCGATTATCTCTACCAGAACAGCGCCTCTGTCGACGGACAGTGGAATGGAGTCTGGGGAATTTTCCGAGTCTACAACGGACGAGTAGGCTTGCAGACAGATCTGAAGACACTGCCCAACAACCCGGAAGGCGCAGCGCCGTTGACGACTAACGATACGTCGTTCTCGACGGATGAAACCTTCCCGACAGGTAGTACCGATTTTCTGGACGCAACCGATTCTTCAGTCCTGATCGATAGCACCATTACAACGGATACGACGCTCATGTCGCCAACCATGATTCAGACTATCGAAACTTCGACGGCATCGACGACGTCGGGGGAGACGACGACGTTGGCTGATGGCTCAATCGTGCCGATAGGGGAAGTCACCGTAGTGACGTCACTTCCTACAGACTTCGCTACGGGTAAGAACGTCAAGGCCAGTATCTGTCCCACCAATGCTCCGAAACGGGATATCGGCGTGACGGCGGTTGATGCCTCGGCGCTTCCGGGCGGCAAGCTGATTTACAACAGCCGCGCCGGCAACGGTGGAGCACTCAATGACCCGACGGCGATCATGTATTTCCGCGATTCGGACATTGACTTCTACGGCAAGGTCAAAGCGGGTGTGCCGATTGAGCCACTCGTCGTGCGTGCAAGAGCCGGCGAATGTATCAACTTCACACTGACCAATAGGCTGCCGCAGAACCTGCTGGATCTTCCGGGAAACAACCTGTGGACTCCGATTGTCGATGGATTCAATGCCAATCAGGTTCGTCCTTCGAACCAGGTTGGCCTGCACCCGCAACTGGTCGCCTACAACGTGGTGAACAGTGACGGTAAGAACGTTGGATTCAATCCCAACCAGACTGTTGGACCGAATGGCGTTGCCCGGTACAGGTGGTACGCCGGCGACGTAATTATCAACGGCAACCAGCGGATAGCTACGCCGATCGAATTCGGCGCGACTAACTTGATTTCATCCGATCCGATGAAGCACAGCAATAAGGGTGCGATTGGTTCGATGATTATCGAGCCGCAGGGTTCCACATGGATCGAAGACGCCGGGTCGCGGTCACAGGCAACTGTGACTAAGACTGACGGCACGACGTTCCGTGAATTCGTGGTCCAATTCCAGACCGACATCAATATGAGGTTTGCGGACGGAAGTCCGGTGCCGAACGTCGCCGACGAAGAGGACCCTGAAGACTCAGGGCAGAAGGCGATTAACTATCGCACAGAGCCCCTTTGGAAACGGATGAACTACGCACCTCAAACTCCGCTTTCCATCACACGCGATTTTGACTTCACCAACGTGTTGACAAACGCGCAGGTGGGTGGAGATCCGCAGACACCGGTATTCACGGCCAAGGCAGGCGACAACGTTCGCTTCCGCGTCCTGAGTGCCAATGGACACATGCGTAATACGGTGTTCAATCTGCACGGACACTTCTGGCAGGAAGAGCCCTTCACCAACAACTCCAAGGAGATTGGCAACAATCCTCTGTCAGAGCACAAGGGAGCCCAGTACGGGATCGGGCCTTCCTCTCACTATGAAATAAATCCGGTTAATGGCGCCGGTGGTGCTCGTCGTGTTACGGGCGACTACCTGTACAGAGACCAAATGTCCTTCAAATTCGACAGCGGACTTTGGGGCATCTTCCGCGTCACTCCCTGACGCTTAACCCCTTTTGCGTTAATTCGCAAAAGGCATCTTCAAGGAGTGCAGCTTGCCGCAAGCAAGCTGCACTTCTCTTCTACTGATAGGCTCTTTGCAAAATCAAATACGATTCCACGAACCACACGAACCAACACGAAATTTTCTTAGTGTGTTTGGTGTGATTTCGTGGATCGGATCGTCAGAGGCCCGCCCCACCGGTTTTTTGAGAAAGGAGAAGTTATGTATCTACGACTCCAACGCCCTTATCGCCACATATATTCGCTACTAGTACTGGTCGCTACATTATCGCTAATTGCTATTCCCTTAAGGTTCCCGAAAATCCGCGTCTTGGCTCAGGATCAACCGCAACTGGTATCAGACCAACCTCTAAACAGGTCCCAATTGAAAATGACAGAGCCGCGCGCCGCGTATGGCGCCCTGCCGCTCAGCTTCGAACTCAACCAGGGACAAACTGATGGTCAGGTTAGGTTTCTTGCGCGCACTGCTGGTTATCTCCTGTTCCTGACCCCCACTGAGGTCGTCATGGCGCTGGAAAATCCGGCTGCTCAGAAGAAGGGGAAAGAGAATCAGGAATCTCGCAGATCAGCAGATGAGAGAGCGTCTCCGTCGCAACGGAAGATTCAAGAGGAACGAGTGTTCGCCGATGAAGATGAGCCCCGGCCTCCGCGTTCGATCGTGCGGATGAAACTGGAAGGCGCGAACCCCTCGCCTCAAATTGAGGGGCTCGAACAGTTATCTACGACCACTAATTATTTCGCCGGGTCTGATCCTTCGGAGTGGCGGACAAATATTCCCACCTTCAATCGCGTGCGTTACAGCCAGGTCTATCCGGGGATCGATATGGTCTGTTACGGCGACCAGCGCCGACTGGAGTATGACTTTGTCGTCACGCCCGGAACGGAGCCGAATGTTATCCAGATCGCTTTCGAGGGAATCAAAGGATATGAAGTTACTTATGAAGGCGATCTCGTGCTGCGTACTGCGCTGGG
>JBGTCM010000128.1:0-14785 GCA_041748795.1 Pyrinomonadaceae bacterium | reverse complement strand
AAACGAGGTCTGACGCTGGCTTTAATCGGAGTAGCCGTTGGTGTCGCTGGAGCGTTCGCTTTGACGCGGTTGCTTTCGACGTTGCTGTTTGGAGTTACTGCGGTTGACCTGGCGACGTTCGCGTCAGTTTCGCTAGGCCTGATCGCGGTGGCGATTCTTGCGTGTTACATCCCGGCGCGGCGCGCGACGAAAGTCGATCCGTTGGTGGCGCTGCGGTACGAATAGGGATTGTGCTTTGTCCTTTGTGCTTGGTGCTTGGTCCGTCGTTAGTTGTCAGTTGTTAGTTGCACTTTCGGCCTAAGGAGCAACTGACAACTAACAACTGACCAAGAACAAAGCACAAAGCACAAAGATCAATTAGGACCTGATATGGCAACAACACTTTGGCAAGACCTGCGCTATGGCGTGCGAATGCTGTTGAAGAAGCCCGGCTTCGCTTTGATTGCCGTTATCACTCTCGCGCTCGGCATCGGAGCGACCACGGCTGTCTTCAGTGTCTTTTACGCGGTATTGCTAAGACCACTTCCATACCCGAACGCAGATCGACTGGTAGCGATCTCAGAGAATTCTCTTAAGTCTCCCGACATCTCCGTGGCCTATCCGAATTATCTCGACTGGCGCGCGCAACAAACGGTGTTTGAGGACATGTCAGCGCGTATGCCCACCGGCGGGATATTCGCCGCCGGTGCTAATGAACCGGAGAGAGTATTAGGCCGCCACGTGACCTCCAGTTTCTTTTCAACGCTAGGGGTCCAACCAATGCTGGGCCGCGCCTTTACTGAAACGGAGAGCACTCCAGGCGCACCACCCGTGATTGTGATCAGTCACGGGCTTTGGCAACGCCAATTCGGCGGTTCGCCGGATGCCGTCGGCAAATCAGTCACATACAACGGCGAACCATGGACCGTAGTGGGCGTGATGCCTTCCTGGTTTGAGTTCTATGGAAGGCACAACATCAACAATGATGTGTTCACGCCGCTCGGGCATTTCACCAACCAGGAGTTCATGCAGGAGCGAAAATCCCACACGGTGCGGGTCGAGGCGCGGTTGAAACCAGGCGTCAGCGTTGAACAGGCGCAGGCTGAACTCAGCGCCATAGCCGCTCGACTCGCAGCGCAGCATCCCTCGTCAAACACCGGCATAGGAGCCAATACTCGATCTTTTCTCGATAACTACGTCGGAGACTATCGTCAATCGTTGCGGGTGATATTAGCGGCCGTTGGATTCATGTTGTTGATCGCCTGCGCCAACGTTGCCAATTTGATGTTGGCGCGAGCTTCGACCAGACGCCGCGAGATTGCTTTGCGGCTTGCACTGGGAGCTTCGCGCTGGCGCATCACGCGTCAAATGCTGACCGAGAGTTTGATCGTGGCGATTGCCGGCGGGGCCTTCGGAGTGTTGCTTGCGATGTGGGGAGTCAATCTTCTCTCCAAGCTCAACACCGGAGAATTCTCGCGCATCGACGAAGTCTCAATAGACGCCCGCGTGCTGGGTTTTACGCTACTCACGACTCTGTTTGTCGGCCTCCTCTCCGGTCTTTTTCCGGTACTCCAGAGTGCACGCCTCAGTTTGAATGACGCGATCAAAGAAGGTGACCGCGTTTCCTCAGCCGGTTCTGGCGGCCAGCTGCGACGATGGTTGATCGCGTCGGAAGTTGCGATCGCGCTGATGCTGTTGGTTGGAGCCGGGCTGACTATCAGGAGTTTTCAACGATTGACTTCCATTGACCCGGGATTCGATCCGCAAAACGTTCTGACCTTTCGCATGCGTTTGCCCGATGCCAAGTACAAGGAAGCGTCACAAGTCACCGCGTTTTGCAACGAGGCAATGTCAAGAGTTTCCGCTCTCCCGGGCGTGGAACGCGTCGCGGTCTCAACCGGTTTTCCTTTGGGTCGTGCCGGCGAGAATGGTTATGAGGTTGAAGGGCAGCCGGAGCCTGCCCCCGGCCTTGGCCCGCGATCATATAGACAAGACGTGAGCGCGAACTACCACAGCGTCCTAAACATCCCCTTGCTTGAAGGGCGGCTATTCAACGACCGCGACACTGAGAACAGTCCCCTGGTGGCAATAGTCGACGACGAGTTTGTGGCACGGAGTTTCCCCAATCAAGCCGCGCGTGAAGTTCTCGGCAAGCGACTCCGTTTCAACGAGCGTGACGGCTGGCTGGAGATTGTTGGTGTCGTCGGCCACGTCAAGCAGAGCGGATTGGACGAAGACGGTCGCGCGGAGATTTATCGGCACTGGGCGCAGATTCCGCCGACGTACAAAGCCGACTTCACGCGTGCAATGGACATGATAGTAAAGACCTCCGTCGAACCATACAGCGTGGTCGGAGCAATCAAACGTGAGATTCGTGTTATCGACAAAGGTCAGCCCATCGCCCAGGTGCAAACTCTTGACGACAAGCTCAGTGAGTCTGTCGCTCCGCAAAGATTCACGCTGCTGTTGCTCGCCATCTTCGCTTTGATTGCGCTGTTGCTCGCGTGCGCAGGGATCTACGGCGTCATGTCTTACGCAGTTACTCAACGAACACATGAAATTGGAGTACGCATGGCGCTCGGTGCGCGGCAGCTTGATGTCTTGAAGTTGATGATCCGGCAGGGTATGGGCCTGGTCGTGATTGGGCTCGGGTTAGGACTTGCGGGTTCGTTTGCCTTAACGCGCGTTATGCGAGGAATGCTTTTCGGAGTGACGCCCACGGATGCGACTACGTATGTGGCTGTTTCGGGCGTGCTGACCGTGGTTGCGTTGCTGGCGTGTTATTTCCCCGCGCGACGCGCGACGCGCGTCGATCCGTTGGTCGCGTTGAGATACGAATAGGGCGGGCCACTTCGAATGGGCGTCTCCTTGGAGTGCGCCGCCTTGTCGGCGCTTTGGCCCGTGGCGGCTTGACGCCACGTTCGATGCAGGAAGTCTCGAAGTTGAATGAAGACTCTAATGCAACATGATTTCGTCAAGTCGAAATCGGCCAAAGCGCCGACAAGGCGGCGCACTCCAAGGAGGGGCCTGGGCCTGGGTTTAGGGTTCGCTGTGTCTTTCCCTGCTATCAAGTTCCTGACACGTTCTCTTAAAGAATCGATGAACCTGGACCTAATTGGCACCGGGCCACTGCTCTTTGTCGTGGTATGCGGATCAATGACGCTGGCCGTCATGTTGGCTTGCATTATTCCAGCGCGCCGTGCGACCAGGGTCGATCCGATGGTTGCGCTGCGTAGCGAGTGACTTATTGCCGATTGCCAATTGCCGATTGCCGATTGAAAGCTCAATCGAAATCGCAACGGCCGTAAGTAACCAGAATTGGCAATCGAATCAGAAATTGGAAATCGGCAATTGGAAATTGGAAATAACATCATGGAATCATTACTAAAAGACATGCGCTATGGCTTTCGTAGCCTGCTGAAGAATCCTGCGTTTACAGCGCTCGTTATCGTGACGCTGGCGCTCGGCATTGGCGCCAGCACTGCGATATTCAGCGTCGTCAATACAGTCCTGCTGCGACCGTTGCCGTATGCGCGCGCAGAGCAGTTGGTCGTGATTCAGGAACTCAACGCGCAGGGCAAGCTGGTGCAGGTGACTCCGGCAAACTTCCTGGACTGGCGTGCGCAGAGCACTGTGTTTGAGCACCTCGCCGCAATACTCACGCGCCCGGCCAATCTTGCTGTGGGAGACGAGGCTGAACGCATTGAGTTAGCGATGACTTCGGCAAATTTCTTCTCCGTCTTCGGCGCCGATCCAGCACTCGGGCGCATGTTCATTCCCACTGACGAACAAGCAGGTCACGCGCCGGTTGCCGTGATCAGTCACGCCCTTTGGCAGCGACGTTTCAATGGAAATCCCGAACTGGTTGGCAAACCAATCACACTCGACGGCCAACCCTACACCGTCGTTGGCGTTGCGCGCGCAGGCTTTCAATATCCTGACAAGACCGAAGTGTGGGTGCCGCCGTTCAGACTCGCTCCCGCGTTAAGTGAACGTATGGATCCAACCCAGGTTCGCGGCTTTGGGATGCTGAGCACCGTTGCGTTGCTCAAACCGGGCATTTCACTGCAACAGGCGGCGAGCGAAATGGAAACGATCATCGCTCGTCTGCGTCAGCAGTATCCAGAGACTAACAACCGCCGTTTCAATCGAGTGGTGTCGTTACACAAACACCTGGTTGGTGAGACCGGAGGAATGTTGCTGCTCTTGTTTGGCGCTGTGGGTTTTGTGCTGCTGATTGCTTGCGCCAACGTTGCGAACCTTCTGCTTGCCGGCGCCGCCGCGCGTCACAAAGAGATGGCCATTCGGACCGCTTTAGGCGCATCGCGCTGGCGTGTGGTCCAACAACTCCTGACAGAAAGCACCATCCTCGCAATCGCCGGTGGAGCGCTCGGGTTGTTCATGGCTGTCTGGGGCGTGACCCTGATGACCGGCCTCCTACCGAGAGACTTTCCACGCCTTGCCGAAATCAGTATCGATTGGCGTGTGCTCGGTTTCACCCTGGTCGCGTCTGTGTTGACCGGTATTCTTTTCGGATTAGCTCCGGCTTTGCAGGCTGTGAGGAGCGACGTACAGGAGTCGTTAAAAGAAAGTGGGCGTGGCACATCGGCTAGCCGGCGTCACAATCGTTTGCGCAACCTTCTGATCGTAGGCGAAGTCGCTCTGTCTGTAGTGTTGCTCGCCGGAGCCGGTCTTTTGTTTCGCAGCTTCATGCAGTTGCAGTCGATTAACGCCGGCTTTACCCCGCAACAGGTTTTGACTGCCAAGCTCACGCCATCCGGACCGGGCTACGCAACCGATGCCGACTACATAAAGTTCTATAGTCAGGTAACTCAGCGCATCAGCGCTTTGCCGGGCGTTCAGGGCGCCGGCGTCATCAATCATTTACCGCTTGCCAAGGGACGCACCGCCGGTATCAAAATCGAAGGAGCTCCTCAACTCACCCAGGACAAGTGGCCCGCCATAAATTATCGCGGCATCAGTTCCGATTACTTCCGCACCATGAACATACCGGTGGTCCAGGGAAGGGCGTTTACTGAACGCGATAACGAAAACGCACCGTTGGTAATGATAGTTAACCAGGCCCTGACGCGGCAGCACTTCCCGAATGTAGACCCCATCGGCAAGCGAATTAATTTCGGCAACAACGACGCTCAGGGACAGCCTGTCTGGTGGGAGATCGTCGGCGTTGCCGCGGATGTCCGGAATCTGGAGTTGCGCGAGGAGGCATCTCCGGAGCTTTACACTTCGCTTCTACAGGATGGCTGGAACGCAATGTCGCTGGTGGTCCGTACCTCGGTAGAACCCGCCAGCCTGGCTCCTGAAGTTCGACGCATAGTGGCGGAAGTCGACAAGTCGGCGCCGGTATCAGAAGTAAAGACGATGGAGCACATCGTTGACGAAGCAGTCACGCAGCCGCGCTTCAATCTGTTTCTGCTTGGTCTCTTCGGCAGTATCGCATTGCTGTTATCCGCTGCGGGCATTTATGCCGTGACTGCTTACGCGGTTACGCAGCGCACGCATGAGTTTGGAATTCGTATGGCGCTCGGCGCACAGGTTGGCGATGTTCTGCGAATGATCCTGGGGCAGGGAATGCTTGTGATTGGTATCGGGGTTGTGATTGGGCTGGTGGCCTCGTTTGCATTGACGCGGTTGATGAAGAGTTTGCTCTATGGCGTCGGCGCTACCGATCCGCTGACGTTCGTAGGCATCACGGTAGTGCTGATGTTGGTTGCGTTACTGGCGTGTTACATACCGGCGCGGCGCGCGACAAAGGTCGATCCGCTGGTGGCGCTGCGGTACGAGTAAGAAGTTTGTTCTTAGTTCTTTGTTCTTGGTTCTTTGTGCTTTGTCAGTTGTTAGTTGTCAGTTGCCGCTAACCTCAACCGGCAATGACTACTAACAACTGACAACTAACAACTGACAAAGGACAAAGAACAAAGCACAAAGAACCACATGCGAGGCATATATGGAAAGCTTTCTAAAAGATATTCGCTTTGGCGTGAGAAGCCTTTTGAATCGGCGCGGCTTTACTTCATTAGCAGTGCTGACGCTGGCGCTCGGTATCGGCGCGAGTACAGCAATTTTCAGCGTGGTTGATGGAGTGCTGTTGCGATCTCTGCCTTATCCCGACGCTGAACGCATCGTGCAGCTACGCGAGGTCAGCGCCAGAGGCGGGCCGATGAGGTTTGCCGAACCCAATTACCTTGATCTTCGTAGCCGCGCCCGCACGCTTGAGTCTGTTGCTGAATACGGTGGAGGAGCCACCACCATTACCGGAGGCAGCGAGCCGGCCCGCGCTACTGTGTTTAGAGTTTCAGCTGACTTCTTCCGCGTGCTCGGCACACAGCCCTTTCTCGGTCGTTCATTCACTGAAGACGAGAGCAAGCCCGGCGGCGCGCCGGTGATCGTGGTCAGTCACGACTTTTGGCGGCGGGTGCTTGGAGGAAAATCAGATCTGGCAGGAACCACTCTGAGGGTTTCAGACAAAGGTTTCAACGTCGTCGGAGTAATGCCCCCAGGTTTTGCCTTCCCGCAAAACGCAGATGTCTGGACGCCGCGAGAAACATCTTTCGCTCAAACCTCACGCACGGCCCACAACTGGAGCGTAATTGCTCGAGTGCTTCCCGCCGTCGGGATTGAACAAGCGCGCGCCGAGATCAGCAGCATCGGCAAACAACTCAAACAAGAACACGGAAACGGGATGGACGCAGTGGATTTTGGCCTGACTCCGCTGCAGGAATCCATGGTGGGAGATGTGCGCGGCCCGCTAATGCTGATTCTCGTGGCCGTAGGTTTCTTGCTGGCGGTGGCCTGCGCAAATGTAGTTAACCTTTTGCTGGCCCAGGTAACAGCGCGACAACGAGAGTTATCGGTGCGCTCAGCGCTAGGGGCTACGCGCCTTCATCTGGCTCGGCAGTTCATTACGGAGAACCTCTTGTTGGCCCTTGCCGCGGGTGCGTTGGGCGTTTTGATTTCGTTTTGGGGTGTTGATTTCCTGGTCGGGTTGAACCGCCAGAGCCTGCCGCGCGTGACTGAGATCGGTGTTAATGCCCGAGCGATTGCTTTCACGCTGGGTCTTTGTTTTTCGGTCGCAATAGTGCTTGGCCTGGTGCCGCTATTTCGTTTTTCAAGGAAGGATTTGGAAGCGGGTCTGAAAGAGTCAGGCCGCGGCCAGTCCGGGCACTCCGGACAACGAATGCGAAGTGTGTTGGTCGTTGCGCAGATGGCGTTAACCCTGATCTTGCTGGTGGCCGCCGGGCTGCTCGGAAGGAGTTTCTACCGTCTGCTTCAAATTGATCCTGGGTTTAGCACCGAAAGCGCCGTAGCTATGGAGCTATCTCTGCCCAGTGCTCCTCCAAATCAGAAACAGTACCAGGATTTCATGACATCGTATCAACGGCTGAAGGAACACGGCATCGCGCCTGCCATGACCCTGCAGCTTAGTGCGGAAGAAGAAAAACAACGACTGTTTCAGGGACAATTGCTCGACCGCCTGGCCCAACTCCCGGGCGTGAACGCGGTCGGCGCAATTAATTTATTGCCCTTGCGTGGAGATGGACCGAACGGGACTTTCTTTATTAATAACAACCCGGCACGAAGTGGGTCCGCTGATTTTCGAAAAGCGAGCGCCGGCTATTTTGCGGCTATGGAGATTCCTTTACTTCAGGGAAGAACTTTCGATTCGAGCGATCAACCTAATTCACTCCATGCGGCTGTCATCAGCGAATCGATGGCTAAGAGGTATTGGCCAAATGAAAACCCGCTCGGGCAGGCGATTCAGTTTGGAAACATGGATGGAGACTTGCGCTTGTTGCACGTCGTCGGGGTGGTGGGTGACGTGCATGATCGCGGGGTTGATGCCGCCACCAGTCCAACGGTCTACGCTAATAGTCTTCAAAGACCACCATCATCGGGCGTCGCCGTCGTCGTTCGTGGTAACGCTGCTCCGGCTGCGTTGATACCGGCGATGCGTCAAACCGTTCAATCTCTCGATCCGCAACTTCCGATCAACTTTAAACGACTTGACGAGGTCTACGCGTCCTCTTTGGACCAGCGCCGCTTCAGTCTAATCATCTTCGCGGTATTCGGATGCGTGGCGTTGTTGCTGGCGGCGATGGGGATTTATGGCGTGACCAACTATGCGGTTACGCAACGGACGCAGGAAATAGGTATTCGAATGGCGCTGGGGGCCCGCATGGTTGATGTCTTGAAACTGGTGCTGAGGAACGGGATGTCGTTAACGCTGATTGGAGCTGCGCTTGGCGTGTTAGGTGCTGTGGCAATAACGCGCGTGATGTCGAGCTTGTTGTTCGGCGTGGAACCGACCGACCCTGCGACCTTTATCGCGGTAGCGCTGATTCTGATCGTGGTTGCATTCATCGCGTGTTATATCCCGGCGCGGCGAGCGACAAAGGTCGATCCGCTGGTAGCGCTCAGATACGAGTGAGAAGTCGGTTCTTTGGTCTTTGTTCTTGGTTCTTTGTACTTCGTATTTTGTTCTTTGTCAGTTGTTAGTAGTTAGTTGCACGTTAAGCTTAAAGGCAACTGACAACTGACAACTAACCAAGGACAAAGAACAAAGCACCAAGAACAAAGCGCAAAGCGACAAAGCACCACATCCGAGAGAATTATGGATAGTTTTCTAAAAGACATTCGCTACGGTGTTCGCAATTTGCTAAGTCGACCTGGCTTCACTGCGATCGCGGTGATCACGCTCGCAATTGGTATCGGCGCGAATACCGCGGTCTTTAGCATCGTCAATGCCATGCTGTTTCGCCCGCGGCCCGTGGCCCGGCCAGAACGGCTGGTCGAGCTTTACTCCGGCCAACCGAGCAATCCTTACCATGCCAGTGCTTACCCGGACTTTCTCGTTTTTCGCGAACAACACGAAATCTTATCCGGTCTCGCTGCCTATCACATCGAGCAATTCAAACTTGGCGGCTCGGACGAGGTTGAGCAGATTTTTGGAGAGGTGGTCTCCGGCAACTACTTCGAGTTGTTGGGGGTCAACCCTATCAAAGGCCGCGCGTTCCTTCCGGAAGAAGATCAAACTCCGGGTACTCATCCGGTCGCCGTTATCAGCCACGGTTTATGGCAACGTCGTTTCAACTCAAACCCCGCGATTATTGGCCAAACAATTACGCTCAACCATCAGTCGCTCACGGTGATTGGGATCGCCCCGCCCGAGTACACCGGAATGATTCGGGGCCTGGCCATCGAGGTTTGGGTGCCGATGATGATGGTTCCGCAGCTGGCGCCCCAAGACGGTCTTGCCAGGCTAAACAGTCGCGGAAACAGTTGGCTCTTCATAGTCGGCAGGCTGAGACCCGACGTAACGCTGGCACAAGCGCGGGCGCGATTTGATCTCATCACCCGCCAATTGCGGGACGCCTATCCAGAGAGCTGGCGCGAAAGGCGTCAGGAGACAAACGAAGTCAGGGAAAAATTTGTCACTGTGCTCCCGGAAAGTGAAACGAGGATCCACCCACAAGCGCAGTCCAGCGTCTATGCGGGAATCGCCCTGATCCTGGTGATGATCAATCTCGTGTTGCTGATTGCCTGCATGAATCTCGCGGGGTTGTTGCTGGCGCGGGCATTGGAGCGCCGTCGAGAGATTGCTGTGCGTCTTGCGCTCGGAGCGGGACGGGGCCGGATCGTTCAACAACTGTTGACTGAAAGCGTATTGCTGGCTCTGGTCGCCGGTGTTGCCGGGGCTTTGCTGGCGATGTGGCTGATGAATCTACTGGTAGCTTTCATTCCCGCGCTGCCTGAAGGCATTCGGTTGTCCATCGATCTGCAAATGGATTGGAAGGTGCTGGCTTATACGTTTGGATTTTCGCTGCTTGTGGGCGTGTTCTTTGGTCTGGTTCCGGCCCTCCAGATCTCGCGTCCGGATGTGATTGCGACGCTGAAAGAAGGTTCGCAGGTTTTTGCTGGAGGTTATGCACAGTCGCGTTTGCGAAACGGGTTGATCGTGGCGCAGGTCGCGCTTGCTGTTTTGCTGCTCACAGGCGCTGGCCTGGCGATGCGAAGTTTAAGAAACATCAATCCGACGCGCCTGGGTTTTGATTCAGGAAATATGGTGGTCGCGCCGATAAAACTCGAAGAGCAATATGACCGCGCGCGCAGCCAGGAGTTCTATCGACAACTGCAGGAACGCACGCAGGCCTTGCCCGGTGTCCGGACGGTCAGCTTTGTCGACAATGTGCCGGGAGGACTGCTGGGCGGATCACGGCGTTCAGTTGGGATCGAAGGTTATAAGCAAAGCACTGAGATCGATAGTAATACGATTGGCGCGGGTTACCTGACGGCAATGAACATCCCGATTGTACAGGGTCGCGATTTCAACGAACGCGACCGGGATGGTGCGCCGTGTGTGTCCGCGGTTAATGAATCTTTTGTGCGGCGTTACTTTGCCGACGGTAGAGCGTTAGGAAAACACCTGACGAAGCTCGCATACAAATCGGAGCGTCAAAGTTGCGAGATCGTCGGCGTAGTGCGTGACGACAAATTCCAGTCCCTCCAAAAAGAACCTGTCCCTTGGTTTGCTTTTCCGTTACAGCAAACACACGCGCAAGGAATGGTGATGCTGGTCCACACCGTCGGCCCACCTGAAAGCATGGTTCCGGTGGTGCGTCGCGCGATTCAGACCCTCGATCAGGATACTCCCATTGCTGATGTTGTAACCCTGACCGAGACCTTCAAACCAATGCTCTTTCTGTATCAATTATTCGGAATAGTCATCGGGGGATGTGGAGGCCTGGCAGTGTTGTTGGCTTCCCTGGGAATCTACGGAACCGTTGCTTACGGCGTTGGACAGCGCACACGAGAAATCGGGATCCGGCAGGCCTTAGGGGCAAACAAGCAAGACATTCTGGGTTTGGTGATCAAACAGGGAATGAGACGCGTAATTTACGGGCTGGGCCTGGGTCTGTTGCTGGCTTTGGTTTTGACGCGAGTCTTAGCCAGTTCGGTGTTTGAAGTTGATCTCTTATACGGGGTGAGCGCCAGCGATCCACTTACCTACGTACTGGTCGGGGCGTTGCTCATGCTGGTCACAGTGCTCGCTTGCTACGTTCCAGCGCGACGCGCGACGAAAGTCGATCCGTTGGCGGCGTTGAGATACGAGTAGGACCAAACGTTAGAGACAACTCCTTGGAGTGCGGCGCCTTGTCGCCGCTTTGGCCAGTGGCGGCTTGGCGCCACGCGCGTTGCAGGAAGACTCGGTGTTGAAAAAAGCCTCTGCCGCAACATGATTTCGTTTAGTCGAAATCGGGCCAAAGCGGCGACAAGGCGCCGCACTCCAAGGAGGCGCATCTTCTCAACGGTCATGAATTAGTTTGAAAAATCGGCAATCAGCAATTAGCGATCGGAGATCGGATAGGGAGGCACGACATGTTTCAAGACTTACGACTCGGCCTGCGGATGTTGCTTAAAAACCCTGGCTTCAGTGCTGTAGTTGTGTTGACGCTTGCGCTGGGCATCGGCGCGAATGTCGCACTCTTTTCGGTAGTCAATGGCGTGCTGCTGAATCCGCTGCCTTTCCCGCAGCCTGATCAGCTCGTCACTATTGATCAGAGCAAGCCGAATTTTGATATGGGCGCGGTTCCATATCCGAATTTTCTTGATCTGAAAAAAGAGAACCTGACGTTTTCCTCCATGGCGATTTCGCGAGGCTTCGGTTTCAGCTTGATCGGCATAGGTGAGGCTGAGCGCATCAGCGCCCGCCTCGTTTCCGCGGAATTCTTTTCCGTGTTTGATGTAAAGCCTGCGCTGGGGCGGGCTTTTGCTCCCGGCGAAGATGAGCCCGGCGCGGTACCGGTGGCCATAATTGGTGCCGACCTTTGGCAGCGTAAGTTTAATGCTGCTCAGGATGTTGTTGGGAAGGCGATGACTCTGGATGAGAAGACCTACACGATCATAGGAGTCCTACCGGCAGACCTTCCTATCTTTCGTACCACTGACGTCTATGTGCCGATCGGCCAGTGGAACAATCCGGCGTTGAAGCTTCGCAGCGCGGCATTGGGTCTTCACGGCTTTGGCCGGATGAAGCCTGGCATCACACTCGAGCAGGCACAAGCCGACCTAAGCAGAGTGATGGCCACTCTCGCCGCAACGTATCCGGAAACCAATAAAAACAACGGTGCAAAAGTATCTCCACTCAAGGCAAGAATGATCGGAGACATTGGACAAACGTTGTGGATATTGCTGGGTGCGGTTGGCTTTGTGCTGTTAATTGCGTGTGTAAACGTCAGCAACCTTTTGCTGGCCCGTTCAACCGGACGTACACGCGAATTTGCTATTCGCGCCGCATTAGGCGCGGGACGATGGCGATTGCTCCGTCAATCATTAACCGAGAGCATGTTGCTCGCGCTCACCGGCGGCGTGTTGGGACTCATCTTCGCAAGTTGGGGTACAAACGCTGCGCTCGCGGTGTTGCCGACGACTTTGCCGAGAGCTTCCGAAGTGAGACTGGATGCGCGTGTTCTGATTTTCACTGTGGTGGTTTCACTGTTAACCGGAACTCTCGCCGGCCTCGTTCCAGCGCTAAAGACTGCTCGCTGGCGTTTATCTGAGACGCTCAAGGAAGGCGGTCGCGGAGCCAGTGCGCGCGGTCGTCTGCAAGGAGTCATGGTCGCCGCTGAGATGGCACTCGCGGTGGTCCTTTTAATCGGCGCTGGACTAATGATTCGCAGTCTCAGCGCGCTTTGGAACGTCGACCCGGGCTTTCGTCCGGACAACGTGCTGACTTTTTCACTTAGTCTTGCTCCGTCAATGAGGACGGCCAGCCCGCAGGCAACTCGCGCTGCTCTGCGTCAGCTCAGTGATCAAATTGGATCGTCGCCGGGTATCCGGGCGGTTTCATTTTCGGCCGGCTCAATTCCTCTCGCGGGCGAGGATGATCTCTTCTTCTGGATCGAGGGCCAACCAAAACCAGCGAGCCAAAGCGAAATGAACATGGCGGTGGTGTACCGGGTTGAACCCGGCTATCTAACAGCGATGGGTATTCCGCTCAAGCAAGGCCGCTTCTTCAGCGATCAGGATGATGAACGGTCTCAGCCCGTCGCGGTGATTGACGAGGTGTTTGCGCGCAAACACTTTGGCGACGCGGACCCCATCGGCAAGCGCATACTTCAGGATGGCCGGGACGCGCAGCAGATCATCGGCGTGGTCGGGCACGTGAAGCAGTGGAGTATCGATTCAGACGAAGAACAGACCCTCCAGGCTCAACTGTACGAACCATTCAGGCAGTTCTCCGACAACTCGATGAACGGATTGGCCGCAGGTTTGGGGGTGGTAACACGTTTCGACGGCGGCTCGCCGCCTTTAGAATCGATTCGCCACGTCGTACAGAGCCAGAGCAAACAGAATGTCGTCTCCAGACCGCAAACCATGAACGAAGTAATTGCTGACTCGCTGTCCGAGCGACAGTTTTCGATGATCCTGCTCGAAGCCTTTGCCATCGTGGCGTTGTTGCTCGCGAGCCTCGGACTGTACGGCGTGATCTCTTATCTCGTCGGGCAGCGAACGCACGAACTGGGAATTCGCCTGGCCCTGGGCGCGCAGCGCAACGACGTCCTTCGTCTCGTGTTAGGTCATGGAATGAAGATGGCGCTGGGAGGAGTGGCGCTTGGGTTGGTGGCGGCATTTGGTCTGACGCGTCTGCTGTCAACGATGCTCTACGGAGTGAGCACTACCGATCCGGCGACCTTCGCGATCATTGCGGTACTGCTGACGCTGGTGGCGCTGCTTGCGTGCTTTGTTCCTGCGCGGCGCGCGACAAAAGTCGATCCGCTGGTCGCGCTCAGGTACGAGTAATAAATGTGAGGCCGGGCGGCTCCTTGGAGTGCGCTCCTTGTCGGCGCTTTGGCCAGTTGCGACTTGTCGCAACACGTTGCCATCGAGGCTTGGTTTAAACATAGAGGCTGGTGGCTAAGAGCGTGGCGCCAGGCCGCCACGGGCCAAAGCGCCGACAAGGCGGCGCACTCCAAGGAGAGGCCACTAACTAAGGAACTACGTTATGCAAAGATGGAATGCTTAAATTTTCAGGAGGAACGTTATGAAAAAATGGTTCGTAAGAAGCTTATGGTTAATCGCATTAGTTGCGCTGGCAGGCGTTACTGCAATCGCTCAAAAGAACAAGACGGGTTCGCTTGAGTGTAATGACAACTGGAGTGGAAACGATAAGAGGCTCGAACGGCATTGCGAGATCAGGGAGCAGACCGTGGCTGTTGGTGACGCCATCACCGTTGATTCGGGAAAAAACGGCGGCATTCAAGTGAAGGGCTCGGACCGCAATGATGTTCTGGTGCGCACTCGGGTTGAGAGCGCTGCCCCGTCACGTAATGAAGCTATCGAATTGGCGAAGCAGGTCAGGATAGAGACAGGCGGATCGCGAATTCAGTCTACTGGTCCGGAGCAAAAGCGCGATGCTTGGTGGTCGGCGAGTTTTGAAATCCTTGTGCCACGCCGATCGAACCTCGCGTTGACAGCACATAACGGCGGTATCGCAATCTCAGACGTTAACGGCCGCATCGAATTTAACGGCCTCAACGGCGGTGTGGTGCTGCGACGCGTAGGTGGAAACGTGCACGGCAGCACTACCAACGGCGGGCTGGTAGTTGAGCTCGATGGGAGTCGGTGGGATGGCGAAGAGTTGAATGTGAAAACAACGAACGGCGGCGTGATGATGTCGGTGCCGGAAAACTATTCAGCCCGTCTGGAGACAGGGACTGTCAACGGGCATGTCAGCACAGACTTTCCCGTCACCGTACAGGGCCGGATTTCCAAACAGCTTTCAATG
>JBGTCM010000127.1:0-3618 GCA_041748795.1 Pyrinomonadaceae bacterium | reverse complement strand
GCATCCACGATTGAAGAGTTGGGATTTTGCCGGAAGTCAGCCGACACAAGCGGCTCTTCTGAAAACGCCAGGATGCCTTTGAGCTCTTCGTTTGCGGCATCCTTCAGCGCCCGGTTCACTTCCTCGGTAGTCGTGTCCTTCTCCACATCAATCACCACGTCGACAAGCGACACGTTTGGCGTCGGCACGCGCACGGAGATTCCGTCAAACTTGCCTTTCAACTCCGGCAGAACCAGGGCCACAGCCTTGGCCGCGCCGGTTGAAGTAGGAATCATCGAGAGCCCCGCCGCGCGGGCCCGACGCAAATCCTTATGCGGCAAATCCAGCAGTTGCTGGTCGTTTGTATACGAGTGGATCGTGGTCATCTGCGCCGAACGAATTCCAAACTTCTCGTGAATCACCTTGGCCACAGGCGCCAGGCAGTTTGTAGTGCAGGACGCGTTTGAGATGACGTTATGGTTGGCAGGATCGTAACTCTCCTCGTTAACACCCAGCACGATCGTGATGTCCTCATTCTTGGCGGGAGCGGAAATAATGACTTTCTTGACAGATCCTCGTAGGTGTTTCTTCGCGTCTTCGGCCTTGGTGAAAATACCGGTTGATTCGATAACGATCTGGGCCCCGACGGATTCCCAGTCAATCGCCGCTGGGTCGCGTTGCGAAAACACGCGGAATTCGTCGTTGTCGACCTTGATCCCATTTTCGGTACTGGTAATCTCATGATCGAGATTTCCGAGCACTGAGTCGTACTTGAGAAGATGGGCGAGTGTCTTCGTATCTGTCAGATCATTTACGGCCACAAAATCAATATCGGGGTCACCAATAGATGTCCGGTAGATGTTCCTTCCGATGCGTCCAAAGCCGTTTATGCCAACTTTAACCGCCATTGCCCTGTTTCCCTCCTGCCAGTTAATCCAACAAGCTTCTGCCCCGCGCCGTGTCCGTCATCATCCGGACACACTATGATCCACTGCTGCAGGTAAACGAGGCGCGAAACTTGCTGTGGGTAAAGAAGGCCAAGATTATGCGGCGTAGCTTTGAGTGTCAAGCCTGTAACCATCCGGTGCTTTTCGGTGTCTTAGTTGATTGCACCACTCGCATTTTTGAGACTCGCGGATGGCGCTCAAAAGTCATCTTTTTGAAACTGGTTTCGCCAAAATAGCGTAGTTAAGACTTGATCCGCCGAGACTTGTTTGCTAACACTTGGCCCGCAATAGATTAGAGATAATTCGAAGGAGCTTTGCTGTAATGGTTAATCCTCAGCCTCGTGCGCTGTTTAAAACGTTGTTTCTGTCTGCGTTTCTCTTTGTTGGAGGCAACGTAGTCTACGGACAAACGCCGGTTGCGACTCCGAATCCGGCTGTGAAGGATGCCACCAGGCCGCCGGGACAGGAAGCGCCAAACCCGACCGCAGCTCCAGGAACGCAGCAACAGCCTGCCACCGCTCCGCCCGGATTTCCACGACCTAACCCGCAAGCGCCTCCGGGAGCTCCGGTTGTGACTCCGCAGACGCCATCCACGACTACGCCACCTGTTACGACGGACGTTGAGCCAATTCAGGAACCGCAGGAACCGGTGTTTCCGGTCACCGAACAGAAACCCCTGCCACCGATGCCAAACATGACCAGGCTGGGAGTCACCAGCGACAACTCTATTGCGATGTCGCTGAACGACGCGGTTAAGCGAGCGCTGGCGAACAATAACGACATCGAGTTTGCGCGCGATGAAGTGCGCTTTGCGGAAACACAGTTGCAGTCATTGGAAGGTGTCTACGATCCCTTCCTCAGTTTTACACCACAGATCGACAAGCGCATCTCGCCACAGCAGGGTATCTTTTCCGGTTCAACCGCATCGGGAACGATTTCGTCGACCACCTACACGATGGCCCCGTCTATATCGAAATACTTTTCGAAGGGGGGCGGCACTTATGAATTGAGCTACATCAATAGCAAGA
Source organism: Pyrinomonadaceae bacterium (assembly GCA_041748795.1). GTDB lineage: Bacteria > Acidobacteriota > Blastocatellia > Pyrinomonadales > Pyrinomonadaceae > PSRF01. The sequence goes on along the minus strand of JBGTCM010000127.1, from coordinate 1,664 downwards.
CGAAGACGAATTCCACGTCCAGCATTTTCAATCCTGTCTTCTCCGGCAACCTCGGTCTTACGTTTACACAACCACTCTGGCGCAACCGCTTGATCGACAACAGCCGCCGGCAAATCAGGATTCAGAAGAAACGACTCGAACAGTCTGACGCAGATTTTCGACTGCGCACGATCGATGTTATCTCACGCGTTCAGCAGGCTTATTGGGACCTCGTATTTGCCCTGAAGGACCAGCAAAACCAACTTGCGAATCTAAACCTTTCGCGCGAAAACCTACGCCGCGTAGAAGCACAAATCGCTGTCGGGACGAAAGCCCCGCTGGAGCGAGCGGAAGTGCAGACCGAGCTGGCGAACCGCGAATCGTCGTTGCTGGTGTCGGTACAAAACGTCTCAATCGCCGAGAACAACTTGAAACAGTTGTTGGTGAAAGATCCGACCGCACCGGAGTGGAACGCTCAGATTCTGCCGACGGACACACCGACCTTTGATACGACGCCGGTTAATCTCAACGAGGCATTGAAGGAAGCTCGTGCGAACCGACCGGAACTGCGACGCTTGAAATTAGAGACCGACATAAACGGTATCGACCTTAAGTACTTCAAAAATCAAACGAAGCCCCAGGTGGATCTCCAGGCCACATTCGCCACCACCGGACTCGCCGGTACCGCCATCCCCCGTATCGACCCCATCACCGGGACGACGCTTCTTCCTGCGGCAAATCTCATTGGTGGGAATGCTCGGATGCTGGGTAACCTCTTCGGCTTCGATACGCGCAACGTAGTAGTGGGTGCGACAATCTCGCTTCCATTGCGTAACCGCACGGCGAAGGCGAACCTTGCCGGTTCACGGATTCGGCAAGAACAATTAGAGACATCGCTACGCTCGCAGGATCAGGTAATCGAAGTAGACGTTCGCAACTCAGCCCAGGCTGTTGAGACCTCTCGGCTTCGTGTACTTGCGGCTCGAGAAGCAAGGGCCAACGCCGAGATGCAACTCGAGGGTGAGCAGCGTCTGTATTCCGTGGGCCGTTCGACCACCTTCCTGCTCTTCCAACGTGAAAATGCATTAACGAATGCACGCAACGCTGAGTTGAGGGCGGAAACCGACTACAACAAAGCGCTGGCAGATCTGCAACGGGCGACTTCAACGACGCTACGTATGAACAACGTCGTGCTTGACAGTGTGGCCCCTTAGGCTCTTTCTTTCTTGCGAACACTTATTTGCGATTGCTAAGGTAAGCCCTTGGCAATCGCATTTTTGTATTTGGACTGCTGCGGCTTGACGCAGCTTTAATTGTTGCCCCAGGCCCGACTGAACTCATCTGGCGCATTCGGCGAAGGCCAAATTTGGACTGCTGCGGCTTGACGCAGCTTTAGTTGTTGCCCCAGGGCCCGACTGAACTCACCTGGCGCATTCGGCGAAGGCCAAATTTGGACTGCTGCGGCTTGACGCAGCTTTAATTGTTGCCCCAGGGCCCGACTAAACTCACCTGGCGCATTCGGCGAAGGCCAAATTTGGACTGCTGCGGCTTGACGCAGCTTTAATTGTTGCCCCAAGGCCCGACTGAACTCATCTGGCGCATTCGGCGAAGGCCAAATTTGGACTGCTGCGGCTTGACGCAGCTTTAATTGATGCCCCAGGGCCCGACTGAACTCACCTGGCGCA
>JBGTCM010000126.1:0-4945 GCA_041748795.1 Pyrinomonadaceae bacterium | reverse complement strand
CAACACGAAGCGGCCCGAGGCGGCAAACTTCTTCACTGATTCCATCACCGGTGAAAACCGGGCGAGCGCGCCCGCTCTGAGATAGTCGCCGTATGAAAAACCACCGGGAATAATCACCGCGTCATACGAAGACAGATTTGTGTCCCTATGCCAGATGAAATCTACCGGCTGACCGACTTGCTTTGAAATCACGTGATAGGCGTCGTGATCACAGTTGGAGCCTGGAAAAACTATTATGCCGAACTTCACCCTTCAATCTCCACGCGATAATCTTCAATAATCGGATTTGATAAGACTTCCCGTGCCATCCGCGCGACGGATTCACGAGCCTCCTCTCGATCTGCGTCGTTCTCGAGAGAAATCTCAAAATACTTTCCCTGGCGAACATCCTCTATGCCGGAAAAGCCGAGCAGTTCAACCGAATGCTGAATTGCTTTGCCCTGCGGATCAAGTACGCCTGGCTTTAGACTAACGTAGACTTTGGCCTTCATATCGTTTGGTCACCAATCCCGAATGCTCTTTATACTAAGACATTCATTGCTTCATGTGTAGTTGATAGCATAATATCTCGCCCGTTTAGCCAGCTTCTCCTGGCCGCCGTTTAGATAGGGCACTTGTGCCCGCCGTGACAGCGGACAAGTCCGCGTTCTAAACGAGCGGTTGCAAAACGAGAACTGCTTCGGCTGCCGCGAAGTTGGCCTTCAATCTAAACGACAAACCAGGAGAACAACATGCAAAACCCTCCGCCCGGCCAACAAAGCTATGGCAATCCCAGTGGCAATCCACCGCCGAGTAGTTCTCCTTTGGGAAGCATGGATCCCAACGTCGCCGCCGCGCTCTCGTATATCTGGATTGTGGGCGTAATCTTTTTCATCATGGAAAAAGAGAATAAGTTTGTGCGGTTCCATGCGCTGCAGTCGATCATGTTTGGCATCGCAAACAGCGTCATTCTGATTGTGCTCGCGATCATCGCTATGGTCCTGACCGTAGTATTCAGCATTGGAGCCGCGGCAGCTGCGACCAGCGGTGGAGATGGAATTGCTACGGTGGTCGGACTACTTGTTTGGTTGATCTGGCTGATCTTCTGGCTAATCGGATTGGCGATGTTTGCAGGGCTGATATTTGCAGCCATCAAAGCCTACCAGGGACAAAAATTTAAACTACCTATCATCGGCAACATGGCCGAGAAGACGGTGAACAAGTAGCCAGTAGGACAGACATTCCTGTCTGTCGAACTCTCGATAGATGTCTGTTGAAGCACGCCTTGCTCTCCAACATACTTCTGCCGAACGACAGACAGACAGGAATGTCTGTCCTACTCAAACACTCTGTTGAAGATCGTGTCGACATTTCTCAAGTAAGTTTCCGGCTTAAACGCTGCTTCAATATCCTCAGCCGACATATGCTTAGCAATATCGTTGTCGTTGCTTAGCAGCTCCTTAAAGTCTAACTTCTCATCCCAAACTCTCATCGCATTTCGCTGTACCCACTCATAAGCAGTTTCGCGGGAGACGCCCTTCTGTGTCAGCGCCAGCAACAGTTGTCCACTGAAGACCAGCCCCCTGGTCAACTGCAGGTTCTCAAGCATGCGCTGCGGGTAGACCACGAGCCCCTGAATCAGCGACGTCGCCTTATGCAGAATGTAGTCAAGCGCAATGCTGGAGTCGGGCAGGACTACACGCTCAGCGGATGAATGCGAGATATCGCGCTCGTGCCACAAAGCAACATTCTCCAAACCTACCAGGCTGTTGGCCCTGACGGTGCGAGCGATGCCGCAGATGCGTTCGGAGATGATCGGATTGCGTTTGTGAGGCATAGCGCTCGAGCCCTTCTGGCCCACAGTAAATCTTTCCTGAGCTTCGCCAACTTCTGTTCGCTGCCAGTGGCGAATGTTCAAAGCAAACTTATCTAACGAGGAAGCAATGATCGCCAGGGTGCACAAGTATTCGGCGTAACGATCCCGCTGAATAATTTGAGTAGAGACTGGCGCGGGTTTGAGACCCAGCCGCTGACAAACTTTCTCCTCGACCTCCGGATCGAGAAGCGCAAATGCGCCCACAGCTCCACTGATTTTCCCCACCGCCACAGCTTTACGCGCGCGTATCAGGCGCTTGCGATTGCGGCCCATCTCTGCGTACCAGAGCGCAAACGTCAATCCGAATGAGGTCGGCTCAGCGTGAATACCATGAGTCCGCCCAATTTGTGGCGTGTCCTTAAACTCAAACGCGCGCTGTTTGAGCGCCTCGAGCAAAGCATCGATTTTCTGGAGCAGAATGTCGCAGGCGTCCCGCAGCAAAAGGGCGTTTGCTGTATCGACCACATCCGAAGAGGTTAGACCGTAGTGAACAAATCGCGACGCTTCGCCAATATTTTCTGCCAGGTTGGTGGTAAAAGCGATTACGTCGTGGTTGGTAGTTTTTTCGATCTCATTTATTCGCTCGACTGAAAAACTTGCCCGAGACTTGATATCGTCGAGTGCTTCCGCAGGGATGGTGCCCATCTCGGCGTGAACTTCACAGACGGCAAGCTCAACTTCCAACCACTTCTGGAATTTGCTTTGTTCACTCCAGAGCGCGCCCATCTCGGGCAATGTGTACCGTTCAATCATAAGAAAAAGACTATCCGCGGATTACGCAGATTAGTAGGAACGTTGGAAACACTAGTGCGTATCGGCTTCCTTCGGAATTTTCCCAACACCTTTCACTCGTCTCATTCAGCCGTTTTTAGAATCGGTGCAATCTGCGGATAGCTTATTGCAACGCTGTTGAGCTGACAAAATATCGCGCCAACTGCCAGCGGCCATCTCTTTCTACGAGGGTAAACGTTTCCATACCTTCGCCGATTTGAAACTTTGTTCTGTAAGTGACGATGAAAGCGCGACCTTTAAGCGGGCCGCCGGAGTTTTCCTGTTCTTTCGCTGACTGCAGCGTTCGATTCTCAACCTCACCGAGTTTGGTGCGCAAAGTCTTGAATGTCGCGACCGTATCTTCGAGACTAGCGTCCTGACGCCACAGGTCCGAAGCCTCCGTGTAGATCTTTTCGTAGCGTTCTGCCCTGACGTCGTCGCTGACGCTTGTAATCGTCGATTCCACTTCGGCCGGAATCGTGCGGCGTTCCGACTTTAACCCGCAACCGCTTACGATTGTCGCCAGCAGAATCAGTGCGTAGAAGACAGGTGTCGGGTGCCTGGTGTCAGGCGCCGGTTTTGTTTTTGACGGCGGACCCGACATCGGACACCCTACACCCGACACTCGATACCAAAAAAACCGTCTGCGCGAATCGCTCATCCGCCCTTCATACCTCGATCCACGGCGTGGGTTCCTTGGGAAATGACAGACTAACCTGTGTGTCGGCGTGGAAAAGTGGAAAGCGCTCCTGCAAAGCGACCTCGGCGGAAATCTTAGCCAGATAAGGATTATTCGCGCGCTGGGAAAGATGGGCCAACACAATGAACCTGGCTACGCCATCAAAGCCATCGCGAATCCAATCAGCGACGTCTTCGTTTGAAAGATGACCCAGCCGGGAAAGAATTCGCTGCTTCAATTCCCACGGATAAACGTCGCAAGCCTTCAACATATCGCGACTGTGGTTTGACTCGATCACGACGGCCGCGCAGCCACGAAGTTGTTGGGTGACGAGTGTGGTCAGGTGGCCAAAGTCCATCAGCGTGGCAATCTTTACGCCCTGATGAGTCGCTGTAAAACCGAAGTTGTCGACCGCGTCGTGGGGAATTGTGAACGGGTGAAAGTCGATCTCGCCTATCCGGAAGTCCTTGCTCGATTCAATTTGCTCAACCCGATCGCGCAGTGCCCTGGCGCGCTTTTGCGGCTCATCACTGCTGACTTGAAAACGTTCGCCGATGTATGCGTCGCAGGTTTTCGCGGAGATGTAGACTGGACAATCAACTGTCCTCAACAACACACGCAGGCCGCCGGCGTGATCACCGTGTTCGTGTGTGACCAGAACCGCGTCGAGACGCTGTACATCTTCGCCGACAAGCGCGAGTCGCCGGGCAATTTCTTTGGCGCTGAGTCCGGCGTCAACGAGAACACGAGTCTCGCCCGCAACGATCAAAACCGCATTGCCAGTTGATCCGCTGCCGAGAACGGTAAGTTTCATGTTTAGGATTCAGAACTAGAACGAGCAACTAAGAAGGTTGAAATAAAACTTTATCACTTAATGTGACAAACGGCTACACGCCGTTAATTGTAGGGGCGCTACGTGGCCGACAAACTGAAGGAGGCTCTGATTAAGTTGATCCTCAGTTCAATTTGCCTAAGCCCGCGGAGCGCGGCGACGGCGTAAAGCCTGGGGTGGAGCGAGGTTTGCGAGCGGAACCCCAGGTACGCGATCGTTATGAAATTCCAGCGCGCGAAGCGCCCGATAGCTCAAACGGTGGAAGCGCTGATGATGAATCGGCTGTCGGCCGCTTCGCGGGCTGCAACTCGGGTATTCCACGATCCTGGGGTTCCGCTCGCAAAGCCTCGCTCACCCCAGGCTTTACGCCGTCGCCGCGCTCCGCGGGCTAAGGCAAATCGAATATTAATGAACTGTATCAGACCTTCCTTGTAGTTTGTTGGGCGGTTGCCAGACTCTCGACAAACTGAAGTGTGTCGGACAACGCAGATAACCAGCCCACGGTGTGCCGCACCTACAACGCGCTTGATTTACCTTTTGCGCCCGACCGCTTTAACCGACTTGACGCTCACGATCTTGCCACTTGCGGAAAGGTCCGCTTCGAGGCCCGGCACTTTACACCCGTACTCCTCAACCGCCGCCGTCGCCGCACACTGTTGTCCATTTCTGCAGGCGGCCAGAATTTTACGTCCGGCTTCTGAATTGTTGGTAAAACAATAGGCCGCGTAGTCACCACTCTCCATGCCGAAATACAGAATCACCGACTCGGTTTTTCCGACCTGCAGTTTGCCCTGAACCTCAGTCGCTT
>JBGTCM010000125.1:0-3158 GCA_041748795.1 Pyrinomonadaceae bacterium | reverse complement strand
GCCTCGGCAATCCGACTTTTTACCGGCGTAAAGATGAGGGGCTTAGCGTCGATGTCCGGCGTAATGCCACCTCCACCGTAGAAGACCCGATTGGCCGCAGTCTTCACCCCTGGTCCATTCGGCGGAGGAGGCGGGGGCGAGGCTACAGCTAGCGGCGAAGGAGATGCTTTGAACGAAGGCGATGCGGCAGGTTCCGCTTCATGCCGCGTGTAGTAATCGTAGAGCGAGCCGCTCGAATAGTCGCGTTGCAGAGACCGGCCATAAGGCGTGTAGTATCGCGCCGTCGTGAGCGTCAGCCCGGTATTGAATGGCAACTGGAATACGTGTTGGACCAGCCCTTTACCGAAACTGGTCTCGCCAACAATCAAGCCTCTTCCGTGGTCCTGAATCGCACCGGCAACAATCTCAGACGCCGATGCCGAGCCTCGATTAATCATGATGACGAGAGGAACATCTTCAGGGTTAGAGCCACTGGACTTGTAAACGATCGGATCGCTGTAGTCAGTCCGGCCCTTTACCGATACCACCACCTGGCCTCGCGGCAGGAACTCGCTGGCCACATCGATAGCCTGATTGAGAAGTCCACCGGGATTCCCGCGCAGGTCGAGAATCAGTTGCCGCATCCCCTGGCCTTTTAACTTGGTGATCGCTTCGCGCAGTTCTTCGTCGCTGGTGCTCTGAAATCCGCCCGTCAACCCGATATAACCTGTACCGGGACGCAGCATGTAAGCGTTGCGTATCGAAGGCAGCGGAACCGAATCGCGAATTATGGTGAAATCGAGCGGGCCTTCTGATCCTGCCCTATCAACTTTGAGCTTGACCGGCTCGCCCTTGCCTCCCCGAACCTTCTTCGAAACCTGTTCGCTGGTCCAATCCCGTGCGTCATGACCGTCAACTTCGAGTATGCGATCACCATAACGCAGGCCGAGGCGGCCGGCCGGGGTACCTTCGACGGCTGACTGAATGTAGACGCCATCGCGATGCTGCACGATGGTTACACCGATGCCATAGAACCTCGAATCCTGGTCTTCTTTGAGTTTCCTGAATTCCTTGTACGGGAAATACATCGAGTGGGGATCGAGCGTAGAGAGCATTCCCTGAATTGCAGCCTGGGTCGCCCTTTCATAATCGACATTGCCGGCATAGCTGTCGGAAATGGAGGAAAGGGCCTCATTGAAATCTTTCCCGATGTCTTCAGACTGGGTCCGCGATGCGGCTGTACTGCTCGGCGTCGGGTAACGAAAACGGCGGGAGCGGCCGATAGTGCCCCCTACGAGGGCCGCAATCATGATGATCGCGCTGGCCATGATGATGAATCGCCTGGACATAATTTCTAATTCGGGTGCGCCGTCAGCCGAAAACTACAGAGAAATCTTAACACATGGAACGCCCAGAACCGTGCGCGGTAGCGCGGGAGGCGAATCGGAACTTTGTACTTTGTACTTAGTTCCTGGTGCTTGTGTATCTTGAACATTGAGTTCAGATCGTAATGGGCACTGGTCGAAGTTCTAAGTGCAAAGTACAAAGTTCAAATAGCAGCCGGCGACACCGCGCACCGTTCTGTAATTGAATGTATCTGATTCGTGCATTATATTCGCCGCGAACCTTAGATGATGGATTCACTGTCAATTGTTGTTCCGGCATACAACGAAGGTGGGCGCCTGGGAAAGTCTCTGCGCACCATCGTCACTTACCTCAATGACAATGCTCCCGAATCAGAACTAATAGTCGTCGACGATGGTTCCGCCGACAACACGGCGGAGGCTGCACGCAAGGAATTGTCAGAATCCGGGACTGTTCGCACTTCTGTGATCAGCTACCAATCAAACCTGGGGAAAGGACGGGCGGTCAGGCTTGGTCTGCTGGCTTCGGGGAGCAACATCGCGTTGTTTATGGATGCCGATCTTTCCACTCCGATTACCGAGACCCCAAAACTCGTCGAGCCTATTGAGCGTGGGGAATGCGACCTCGCCTTTGGATCGAGAGCGCTGGATCGTAGCTTGATCGGAGTGCATCAGCCGTGGCGTCGCGAGCAGGGAGGACGAGTGTTTAATCTGGCGGTCCGGCTGGCAACGGGCCTTCCCTTCTGGGACACGCAATGCGGCTTCAAGGCGTTTCGCATGAATGTCTGCCGGCCGCTGATTGAGGGCGCCACAATCGACCGGTTCGGTTTTGATGTCGAGTTGCTTTATGTTGCATACCGCGCCGGACTGCGGCTGAAGGAAATTCCGGTGCGCTGGGACCATGCGGAGGGCAGCAAGGTGAATGTAGCCAGCGATAGTCTCAAGATGTTGAGCGAAGTGGGCCGCATTCGTCAGCAAGCGCGTCGTGGGGTTTACGACCGCGCAATCAAATCGGTGCACGATACGCGGGCGGTGTAGAACCTGTCAGTTGTTAGTTGTTAGTTGTTAGTTGCTGGAACGAGTTTGGTCTTTACACACTTACAACTAACAACTAACAACTGACAACTGACAACCGACAAAGTACAAAGTTCAAAGCACAAAGCACAAAGCACAAAGAAAAATGACCGCACGACTCAATGTAAACGTCGATCACGTAGCGACCATCAGGCAAGCGCGGCGCGCGCCGGAGCCGAGCGTTGTCGCCGCCGCCATGTTGTGTGAACAAGCCGGCGCGGACGGAATTACCATACACCTGCGCGGAGATCGCCGGCACATACAGGACGCCGACGTAAAGACTTTGCGTGCGACCGTCACGACTTACCTCAACCTCGAGATGGCAGCGACGGAAGAAATGCTGGCCATAGCTCTCGAGGCACGCCCCGACGCGGTGAGTCTCGTCCCGGAAAATCCTAACGAGATAACTACCGAAGGCGGCCTTGACGTAAGGGCCAACCTTTCAATCGTACGCGCCACCGTCGGCCGCCTGCGACAAGCGGGAATACTTGCCAGCCTGTTTATTGATCCGGATCCAAAACAGATCGAAGCGGCGCATGAAGTCAACGCGCAGCAGATAGAGTTGTGCACGGCTGCTTATGCCGAAGCCACTCTAGGCGCGCAAGGCTTTCATGGCGAAGGCGCGTTGCGGGTAGGGCAGGAACTGAGACGGCTGCGTGAAGGCGCGGCACTAGGAACGCAGTATGGATTGCTGATCGCGGCAGGACATGGGCTCACTTACAGAAACGTGGGCGCCGTGGC
>JBGTCM010000124.1:0-9253 GCA_041748795.1 Pyrinomonadaceae bacterium | reverse complement strand
AGCGTTTCATAAATTGGTTCAATCCGACGAAGATCCTGGGATACGGCGGGTAGAGATTCACAGATTCGCCCGTCTAGTTTGTATGCGGTGCATACTTTGATCTCTTCCAACGTATCGAGCACGTCCAGTTTCGTAAGCGCTACCGAAGTAAAGCCATTGATCTCAGCTGCGTAACGCGTGGCGAATGCGTCGAACCAACCGCAGCGCCGCGGGCGTCCGGTAGACGCGCCATATTCTCTTCCACGCTCGCGAATCATCTGGCCCAGCTCGGCTTCGCCCTCCACCATCTCGGTTGGAAAGGGACCTTCGCCTACGCGCGTGGTGTAGGTCCGTACGATTCCAAGCACGCCGGTCAGGCGATTCGGCGCCAGGCCCGAACCCACAATGGCGCCGCCGGCAGTTGTCGAAGATGAAGTCACAAACGGGTAGGTACCGTGATCGACGTCGAGCAAGGTCGCTTGCGCGCCTTCCATAAGAATGGACTTTCCTTCGGAAGCTGCGACGTTTAAATAGTGGGTGGTGTCACCGACGAACGCGCCAAGCCGTTCAGTAAGCCCGGACATCTCCTTGAATATCTCATCCGCGTCCAGTGGCTCGCCGCCATAGGCTTCAATGATGCGATTCGCGTCTTCGAGATTGCGTTCTATGCGTGCGCGCAAAACATCCGGGACGAGCGCGTCCGCCGTGCGTATGCCGCGACGGCCGGCCTTGTCTTCGTAGGCTGGACCAATACCGCGCAAGGTCGTGCCTACCTTTTCGTTGCCGAGCCGTTCTTCGCTGGTGTGGTCGAGCGAGCGATGATAGGGAAATATCAGGTGTGCGCGGGAACTAATCTTCACGCGGTCGGGCGAGACCTCGATGCCCTGTGTCATCAGGCGATCCGCTTCTTCGAAGAAAGCCTTGGGGTCAATCACCATGCCGTTCCCGAGCACGCATATCTTGCCGCGGTGAACGATTCCGGACGGTAGCAGATGCAGAACAAACGACTTGTCTGCGACCTGTACGGAGTGGCCGGCGTTGTGTCCGCCCTGGTAGCGGGCGACGATGTCGAAATGCTCGGCAAGGAGATCGACGATCTTGCCTTTGCCTTCATCGCCCCATTGGGCCCCGATGACTACGATGATTTTGGACATGGTGTCGCTGGTCAGTTGTCAGTAGTCAGTAGGCGTTGTTAGTAGTCAGTAGTCAGTAGTCAGTTGTCAGTTGCTACGTTTGCGTCAGAGCAACTGACAACTAACAACGGACGACTAACATCCTTTCAAGCACAAAACAGGCGCGGACTTCATCAAGCAAATCCGCGCCTAAGTTCGAGTCAAATTCTAAGCAGTCGCGGCGCCGGCGATGTGCTTGTCGATCATTCGCGAGATACTTTCTTTCGAGGTTGCTCCCACGACACGTTCTTCTTCCTTACCGCCCTTGAAAAGAATTAGTGTGGGAATTCCCTTGATCCCGTAACGTTGCGAAACCGACGGATTATCGTCGACGTTCAGCTTCACCACGCGTGCATTGGCGGCATACTTTTCTGCCACGGCGTCTACTGTCGGCGCAAGCATCCGACACGGTGCACACCACTCAGCCCAAAAGTCGACCAGCACCGGCTTGTCCGACTGTAAAACGTCTGCTTCAAAACTGCTGTCAGTAACTTCAATTACAAATTCACTCATTTGATCCCTCTCCTTTGCTCCACCGCCTTCTTGCAACGCCCACCCATCCGCTACCGCAGGTGGTACTGACTTCATATTGCAACGCCCACCCACCCGCTAGCGCAGGTGGTACTGACTTCATATTGCAACGCCGACCACGCAAGCTAAAGCTTGTACTCTATACGCCTGTTGTTACAGATCAATTATTTCCTGATACAGCTGGACATACTTCTGAGCGGCAGCGTCCCAGGAATTGTCCATTCCCATGCCGTTCAGTTGAATCTTCCGCCATGTTTCGGGACGACCATAAAAGTAAAGGGCTTCGCGGATTTTATCAAGCAGAGCCGAGGCATGGTAGTCGTAAAACTTGAAACCTGTCCCCGACGAGCGCGTCGGGTCGAATTGCTCGACGGTGTCCTCTAACCCGCCCGTAGCCCGGACAATGGGAACCGTGCCGTAACGCATGCTGTACATTTGATTTAGTCCGCAGGGCTCATATTGCGAAGGCATTACAAACATATCGGCCCCAGCCTCGATCTGGTGCGCCAGTGGCTCGCCGGCATAACCCTTATAGATTCCTACCTGACGCGGCGCTCGATCATGCCAGGATTGTAAAAAGTCCTCATACTCCCTGGCACCGGCGCCCAGGGCGATGAAGAACGCGCCCGTTCCCAGGATGGGCTCGGCAAGCTGACGGATCAGATCGTAGCCTTTTTGCGAAACCAGACGAGAGATGATGGCAATGATCGGACGATCAGGATCCTGATGCAAATCAAACCTACGCAGCAAGTCTCGTTTGCACTCCCGCTTACCGGATAAATCCTCGGCCGAAAAATGTGATGCGATGTGCGGATCAGTTTCCGGATTCCAAAGTTCGTAGTCGACGCCGTTTGTTATTCCGGCCAGGCGGTCGCGCCGGGCGCGCAATAACCAATCTAGGCCGGCGCCCTGTTCGGGAGTTTGTATTTCCTGCGAGTAGCGGCGGCTGACAGTCGAAAGCGCGTCGGCGGCAATGAGTCCGGCTTTCAACGCTGACGCAGTGCCTTTGAGCGAAAAGTCGTCCTTCTCAGGCGACTCACCAAATCCCAGCCACCACAGATCGTTCGGATCAAACGCACCCTGATAGGCCAGGTTGTGAATCGAGAATAACGATTTGCCCTGACGAAAAAACTCGTCGTAACTACGTCGCAGCCGAAACTCGGCCATCGCGAAGCCGCAGGGCCAGTCGTTTCCATGGACGATGTCGGGTTGCCATTCAAGATGCTTCAACAACGAAAGCGCAGCACGCGAGAAGAAGGCATACCGCTCGTGATCGTTTGAGTAGCCGTAGATTGAAGGCTTATCGAAATACTCAGGCGAATGAATCAAGTATGCGGGTGCACCCGCGGCGTCTGACTGGTAAACGCGCGTGGGCCTCATTCCTCCGCGCCACGGTACCTGCACGTCGTCGATCGCGGATTCATTCAAGAGACTCTCATCGATTTGCTGGTGCAGAGGCAGGATTACACGCGCGTCCACGCCCTGCTTTGCAAGGGCCTTCGGCAAGGCGCCGGCAACGTCGGCTAACCCGCCGGTCTTCGCAAAAGGCACCGCTTCAGATGAAAGTATCGCTACACGCATTTAGTTGAAGGATGAATTAGGAAGGATGAAGGATGAGCGACAAGAGATCAAGTTCAGAAACGACGACCTGTGCTCGCGATTAACTAGCGCCGGGTAATCCGAGCTTTCGTTCGAGAAAACTTCTATCAGGCATGTCCTTGTCCCTATAGGTTTGCTTAGTACGTAAGAGAAGTTTCGCGGAAGCAAAGGGAATCGGCACTCCCTGAATCACTACGGTTTCAATTTCACCAGTCGCGTCCTGGTATTCTACTCCACAAGCCGAGAGCATAAGATCCACGACTATTTCATCCGCGACTCGAACGACCTGATACGTGTCGAGATCATCTTCACTCAATTCGCGAACAGCCTGGTCAGGCAGTATTTCTAAAGCTTTGCGTACCTTTGCCTGGTTTTGACGCGATTTCTCCAAAAGCAGATCAATATCTTCAGTTGCCCTCAAAAAGCCCTGCTGAATTATGGCCATGCCGCCCACGACGATGTAACGAGCACCCTGGGCGTTGAGGGCAGCACATAGCTTCACCAGGTCGTTCTGTTCTGGGGTTCTTGGTGGACCCTGTTCTTCCACTCATCAAACTCCTGGAATGTCTTGAAACGGAAGACTCCCTTGGGACAAATGCCTCTGCCCAGGAGCAGTTGAGCGGTTCTCTGCAGGCGATCAAAGCGTGCCCATATCTCTGGAAGATTTCGCCCACCCACAACCTTCATGGTTGGCTCATTCATTAGTACACTATGCTAGCTCTGCATCGAAGCAAGAAACTCTGCGTTTGACTTGGCCTTTTCGAGTCGTTCGAGTACGACCTCCATCTGTTCCACGGGAGACAGTGGATTCAAAACGCGGCGCATCACCCAGACGCGATTAAGATCTTCCTTGCTAAGCAGCAATTCTTCCTTGCGCGTTCCTGAGCGTTGCAGGTCGATGGCAGGGAAGAGTCGCTTGTCACTGAGTCTTCGATCGAGATGGATTTCCGAATTACCGGTACCTTTGAACTCTTCAAAGATTACGTCATCCATGCGCGAGCCGGTATCGATGAGAGCGGTTGCGATAATAGTTAGCGAACCGCCTTCTTCGATGTTTCGCGCGGCGCCGAAAAAGCGTTTGGGACGCTGCAGCGCATTTGAATCGATACCACCTGAGAGTATCTTGCCGCTTGGCGGCACGACGGCGTTATGAGCTCGAGCGAGACGCGTAATCGAGTCGAGCAAAATCACAACATCGCGCTTGTGTTCCACCAGCCGCTTGGCTTTCTCGATCACCATGTCCGCTACCTGCACGTGCCTGGTCGGCGGTTCATCGAAGGTCGACGAGATCACTTCGCCGTTGACCGAGCGCTGCATGTCCGTGACTTCTTCAGGTCGTTCGTCAATCAGGAGAACTATGAGAGTGACTTCGGGGTGGTTCTGCGTAACCGAGTTGGCAATCGTTTGCAGCAACATCGTCTTGCCGGTTCGCGGTGGGGCCACGATCAATCCACGCTGACCTTTTCCCAATGGGGTTACGAGATCGATAACCCGGGCGGAAAGGTTGTCCTGAGTAACCTCCATCTTCAACTGCTCGTCCGGATAAAGCGGCGTCAGATTGTCGAAGAAGACTTTTTCGCGCGCTTGATCGGGCGACTCGAAGTTTATGGCTTCGACTTTAATCAGGGCGAAGTATCGCTCGCCTTCCTTGGGTGGGCGAATCTGTCCACTCACTGTATCGCCCGTGCGCAGATCAAACTTTCGGATCTGCGATGGCGAAACATAAATGTCGTCGGGGCCAGGCAGGTAGTTATATTCGGGCGCACGCAGGAAGCCGAAGCCATCCGGCAATGTCTCGAGCACGCCCTCTGAGAAAATGAGGCCGCTCTTCTCGGTCTGCGCCGCGAGTACCTTAAAGATCAACTCTTGCTTGCGCATGCCGGTAGCGCCCGGCACGTCCATGCCTTTAGCGATACTGGTCAATTTGGAGATCGACATCTCCTTGAGGTCGGCAAGGTTTAGAAAACCCTCCTCCCTTGGATCGCGACCTTCTCGGCCGTCCCGTTCCGGAGCTTCTGCAGTAGCTACACTGCTTCCGCCGTTGTCTCCGTTTTTATCGTCGTTGTTCGCGCCGGCAGCGCCTGAGGCGCGTGAACGTGGTCTCTGTGGCATATCAATTCGTTCCTAAGTAATCTTTCATGACAGGGCCTGCTGGAAAACCTTGGTAGCGGCCGAGTTGGTTATGGGTCCTGGGGTTTCAGAAATTGGACTGATTGCGGAGCTAATTATTAATCCCGAGCCTGGCTTCATACCCGGGCATTATTCGCGAGGCTGAACCAATTTCCTTTTAAAGATTGTTAAGCAACTTGCCTCGAAATCGAGTGGGGTCACAGCTACGATGCGATGTATGGCCTCATTCGTGGTCTAGGTAGAATTCAGGTTTATGAAAAGGGGCTTGAGAGTATATTGCAACCGCGGGATCTTGATTCGACCGACATTCTACTCAAGGTTCCGAATTAATCAAGGCCGGGTGAGTTGAAATCATTTAACGCGTTTTCCACTCCCCGCCAAAGTTCGCCACCTCCGCGCCCGGTTTTTGCCGAATAAGCCACTACACGATCTATGCTAAACACGCGTTTGACGCGTCCCAGACTCTCTTTCAATTCGTTGTTAGATAGCTTATCGGATTTCGTGGCAACTATTAACCAGGGCTTAGCACTATGCTGAAGCCACTCGTGAAGCTGCAAATCCAATTTTGTGGGTTCGTGGCGCGAATCTACGATGTGAATTGATAGCACAAGCTGCTTTCGCTTGGCAAGGTAGCTCGTAACCATCTCACCCCAACTTGTTCTAAGTGGTTTCGGTACGCGAGCATAACCGAAACCGGGAAGATCGACAAACCGTAACCGATCATTAATCGTAAAAAAATTCAGCGATTGCGTCCGCCCGGGCGTCGATGAAGTGCGCGCCAAACCTCTCACTCCGAGCAGGGAATTTATCAAGCTCGACTTCCCTACGTTAGAGCGGCCCATGAAAGCTATTTCCGGCTTCGAGTCCGTGGGCCAATCGCTTTCCTGGAAAGCGCTTTTCAGAAACTCCGCGCTGGTTACTTTCATTATTCAGATCCACAGGTTACGCAGATTAAGAGGCGCAGAGAGTACAACCTTCAGGTTGCGCTTTCGCGACCATGCCCACTAAAGCCACACGGCTCGTTTGCTACGACGCAAGCTAAAGCTTGTACTCTGTACTCCTGTATCCCAGCTGACATTTCAAAATCTGCGTAATCTGCGGATAGATAGATCAGGTTGCCGCTGCTGCCTGAGCCGGAGGCGTAGCTGCGGTTCGTGCTGCGCGCATTTCCGCAAACTTCTTCATACGCTCCCTCAGCGCAGCAATTTTTGCTTCGCTATCCGGGATACGCTTTACTAAAGTTTCGAGATTACGTAAGAAGTCGGGGTTGCCAAACAAGGCGCGGACCTCTTCGATGACTGGTTCTATCTTGGCGTAGACGAAGATATGCTCGCCGTTTGTTTCGTTGAACAACTGTTCATCGATCGCGCCGTTGTTCACCATTGCTGCTGCCATGTCCCAGTATGAAATGACCATACGATAGTGACCGCCATGCTCGCCCAATAACACTTCGATGACGTCCTGGACGCTGGTGGGATTGAATGTGAACATCCAATTGCGCGCCTCGCGCATAGTTGCTTCTCGTCTCAAGTCGTATAGCTTCAGAATCAAATCACAGTCTTGTTGTTTACTCATTGAAGTCTCCTCTCAGGGGTATTCGGGATTGAATTAGAATGGACCAAGGCAGTTTAGAGTTCAGCCTTCGTTGCAACGCTTACATCGCGTCGCACCAGAGCCTGAACTCCACCGCTGGAATAGGTTGAAACTGGACCTGCTAGCTTGTTTGAATGCCTTGCGAAGGTTGCTCGGTTGTCCAAAGCGGAGGCGTCTTGGTTTCGTCAGTGCCTGCATCGGTTGGACATGCATCCTCGAGGGCAAGCGCCAGCACTTCATCAATCGTTTCTACGAGATTGATGCAGAGCGCATTGCGCACCTCCTCGGGAACGTCCGGCAAATCCTTCTCATTGTCTTTTGGCAGAATGATGGTGTCGATACCAAAGCGATGGGCCGCGAGCAGCTTCTCCTTCACACCACCAATGGGCAGTATGCGACCACGGAGGGTGATCTCGCCTGTCATCGCCACGTTTTTGCGAACCGCACAGCGCGTCAGCGCCGAAGCCATAGCAGTGGCCATGGTGATTCCAGCTGACGGACCATCCTTGGGAATTGCGCCTTCGGGGACATGAATATGTAGATCGCGCTTCCGTATGAGGTCCACGCTCATACCGAGCCGTTCCGCGCGCGCCTTGATGCACGTAAGAGCGGCCTGCGCCGATTCCTGCATCACGTCGCCGAGCTTTCCGGTCAGCATTACACCGCCGCGTCCTTTAGTGAGCGTTGCTTCGATCTGTAATACCTCGCCGCCAACCTCGGTCCAGGCCAGACCAGTCGCCAGTCCGACTTCGCTCTGTGCTGCGACTCCCTGCTGCCTAAACTTGATTGGCCCAAGCATCTCCTGCACGCGAGCAGCGTCTACAACATCCTTGAAATCGTCGGCTACGTTTTCTGAAACGAAGCGCCGCGCAATCTTGCGACAACAGGAACCCACTTCGCGTTCGAGATTGCGAACACCCGCTTCACGCGTGTAGTGACGGATAATTTCAAACAGACCTTCATCAGTGAATTCAATTTGCTCAGGCTTCAGGCCATTGCCCTCCGCTTGCTTCGGCACGAGGTGACGTTTTGCAATTTCCAGTTTCTCGCGTTCGGTGTAACCGGACAGACGCAGGATTTCAAGCCGATCTTGCAGCGCAGGTGGAATCGTATGCAGAACGTTTGACGTGGCGATAAAGAAGACCTTGGAAAGATCGTATTCAACGTCGAGATAGTGGTCCTGGAACGTGTGGTTTTGTTCCGGATCGAGAACTTCCAGCAACGCTGAACTCGGGTCTCCACGGAAGTCAGCACCGAGCTTGTCTACTTCGTCGAGCAACAAAACCGGGTTGACTGTGCCGGCTTTCTTCATCATCTGGATGATTTGTCCGGGCAGGGCGCCGATGTACGTGCGACGATGACCACGAATCTCCGCTTCGTCGCGGACGCCGCCCAACGAGAGGCGCACAAACTTGCGGCCAGTGGCGCGGGCAATGGATTTACCCAAGCTCGTTTTACCAACTCCCGGAGGTCCGACAAAACAAAGGATCGAACCTTTGGGGTTTTTGACCAGTTGGCGTACGGCAAGATACTCAAGAATGCGTTCCTTAATCTTTTCCAAACCAAAGTGATCTTCATTAAGGACTTCTTCAGCCTTGCCCAGGTCCTTGATTTCTTTGCTCTTCTGTTTCCAGGGCACACTTACGAGCCAGTCAATATAGGTGCGTGAAACAGTGCCTTCGGCAGACATCGGCGGCATGGCCTCGAGACGGTGCAATTCCTGCATCGCCTTCTGTTTGGCCTCTTCGGTCATGCCAACTTCTTCAATTTTCTTTTTCAGCTCTTCGAGTTCAGCCTTTTCGTCCTTACGTCCAAGCTCTTTGTGAATCGCCTTGATCTGCTCGTTGAGGTAGTACTCTTTCTGCGCCTTCTCCATCTGACGCTTCACCCGCGTCTGGATCGAACGATCGAGCTGGCGTTTCTCAATCTCTAATTCGAGTAACTCAATCAGACGTTGCAGTCGCGCCTGGGAAGAAAACAGTTCCAGCAGCCCCTGCTTATCTTCAACTGAGATTCGGAGTTGTGAAGCTAGTGCGTCTGCGAGATGAGAAGGGTTCTGATTGCGCAGCGCCGTTTGCAAAGCGTCTGTCTGACTTTCAGGCGCGAGGCGAAGATGCTGTTCAACCAGCTGTCCAATCTTTTGCACGAGGGCGTCGAGACGAGCGCCTTCCTCGTTTACAACCGGAGCACGCTTCACCAAAGCCATAAAAGCGCCATCGGTGTTTTCCACGCGAACAGTGGTCGCGCGT
>JBGTCM010000123.1:0-4327 GCA_041748795.1 Pyrinomonadaceae bacterium | reverse complement strand
CTGGATCGCGCGCGAAGGAATCCGACGTTTATTAGCCGCGGGACGGCGCGCCTGGTACACCACTCCACTTAAAGCGCTCACGAACTCAAAGTTTCAGGAGTTTGCCGAGGAGTTCGGAGAGGACCAGGTTGGAATACTTACGGGCGATCGAAAAGAGAATACCAACGCTCCGCTAATCATCGGCACTACGGAAATCTATCGCAACCAACTGTTTGACTCACTTCGAGGCGGCAGCAGCGTGGATGCCGATCTGGTCGTGCTTGATGAAGCTCACTACCTCGCTGACGAGGATCGCGGGCACGTTTGGGAAGAAGCAATCATTCTTACTCCCGCGCGGATTCGTCTTCTCTTGTTGTCCGCGACGATCGGGAACGCGCAGGAGTTTGCAGGTTGGATTGAAAAAGTGCGCGGCGTACGCTGCGGCGTCGTGGGTCGTCCAGGTGCGCGGCCCGTACCTTTGCGCGCCGCGATGCTGTTGCCTGATAAACGTTTGCTGCCGCTGTTGGGAGAGAATGGGAGATTGAATCCAGAGATCGAAGCGCTCGGAGAACGCGCCAGGGAAGAGAGACGCGAATCAGGACGTGGACACAGAAGAAGATATTTTCGGTAGTGTCCCTCCATGGCGTGGCGGCCTTTGGCCTTCGTCAGTCAGACGTCGAATGCTTGTTGCGAAGTGACGAAAGATGGTCGCGTCAAGCCGCGACCGGCCAAAGCGCCGACCAGGCGGCGCACTCCAAGGAGACTATGAAACTCCACATGCCCGAGATGCCGCCAGCCACCTTACTGTCGGCGCTTGAGTCATACAACCTTCTGCCTGCGATTGTGTTTCTGCCTACCCGAAGGCGGTGCGATCAAGCTGCGTCTGAGGCAGCACTGATGCGCCGCGGGTCCAGTAATGAACGACGGGAGACTCGACGAGACCTCATGCGGAGTTTCGTCGAACAGTATCCGGAAATTCGCAAGCACCGTCATTGGGACACAATTATCAGAGGCGGTGTCGCTTCGCACCATGCCGGTCATATCCCCGCCTGGAAGTTAGTAATTGAGAAACTGATGAGCGACGGTTTGCTGGACGCAATTTTTGCCACCGCAACTGTGGCGGCCGGCGTCGACTTTCCGGCGCGTACCGTGGTCCTGACGGTAGCCGATGCCCGCACCGGGAGTGGTTGGAGACCGTTGACTGCTTCGGAACTTCAGCAGATGACAGGTCGTGCAGGCAGGCGTGGTCGCGATAACGTCGGCTTCGTTTTAGTCGCTCCGGGCTTGCACCAGGATCCGGAGAGAATTGCGACGGTGCTGAAAGCTCCTCCCGATCCTTTAGTCAGTCAGTTTCGCGCCACTTACACCACGCTTTTAAATTTGCTCGATGCTTATGGCAATTTCGCACAAGTGAGAGAAATTGCCGAAAAGAGCTTTGCGTATCGGGATGCTGCCGTTCAGATCACAGGCCTTGAAAAAGAGCAGCAAGAAACGGCGCAGCGAATTCGCGTGCGACTTAACGAAGCCAGTTGTGATTTATCCTTAGCCGCGGTGACTGGTTTTGAGCGACTGATCAACTCGCGCTCACAACTGCTGGAGACGCGTCCGCAGACACGCGCTGAAGTTTTACATCGGTGGTTGGACGAGGTGGTGCAACCAGGTCGAGTTGTCGGGGTCGGTCGCAGCGGCCGTCGACTCGTCCTGATCACGGAAAAGCGCGATGGAAATGTTCGTGGAATTCGTGAAGACGGACGTCAAGCCAGTTTTGCTCTGGAGAGAATAGGTCGAGTCTATGAACCCACCTACCGGCAAAAAGATGAGTTCATTGAAGAAGCTTTTGAGGATGTTCGGCGGCGTGGAAAAGAAATTGTGATTTCAGAGCCGCGTTTGCGCGACGCGCGTGCGGAAGAAGGCGGTGCACTCAATCTCATCAACGATCGCATCGACGAAATTGTGCCGAAGGATTTCAGTGCGGAAGAAAAGGTGAGATGCACGGAGGCGCTTTGGGCGTCGCTAATGGACGCGGAAGACCTTGAACGCGCGACGCAACTCATCGAGCGCCTGCGAGACGAGGTTTGGGAGCCATTCGAACAGCGGGCCCGCGTGCTCTCAGTATTTGGTTATCTTGATTTTGAAGCGGAGAAAATAACAGAGCGAGGACGCTGGCTTGCGGATCTGCACCTTGATCGTCCGCTGCTGGTTGGTGAGGCTCTGGAGGGTGGTCTATTCAATGCGCTTGCGTTCGATCGGCTGACTGGAGTGGTCGCCGCCCTTACTGCGGACGAAGACAGAGACTACGGCGAACTCGAGCTGGAAGACACACTGGTTCAGGCACTGGCGCAGTTTGAAGACGTTGGCTTCAAGGTTTCAACCGAAGAATGGAAGTTTGGTATCGAACCAGCACCGGAGTTGAACTTCTCCGCCGCCGCCGCCGCGTCACGTTGGGCCAGCGGAATGGAATGGTCCGAGTTGGTTCATGAGACTCGAGCCGAAGAGGGCGATCTTTTCCGAATGCTATCACGTACAGGTGAGGCCTTGATGCAAATTGCCGGTCTGCGAAAGTCACATCCCCAAGCCGCTCAAACCGCCGGGGTCGCCGCTGACGCCGTGCTTCGAGAACCAGTACGATAGTCAAAACTTTTCAAAACCGGCTTTTTCAGGAGGAATGAACCGAATGGCGATGATTTCGGCCAACGAACTGAAACGCAAACTGTTGATTACAGTTGAAGGCCAGCCTTACGTGGTCCTTGAAGTTTTCTTTGCTTCGCCGACCGCGCGAGGCGCGGCGACGATGGTGCGCACAAGGCTGCGTCAATTGTTGACGGGGGCAGTCATAGAAAAGAGCTTTCGTTCCAGCGAGAAATTCGCTGAGCCCGACATTGAACTGTCCCCCGCCTCTTTCCTGTACAACGATTCGCACGGATTTCATTTCATGGATGAGAAGAGCTACGAACAGTTTACCTTCGGAGCGGAAGCCGTCGAGGCGGACCGCGGTTATCTTAAAGAGGGTGTATCTCTGCAAGTTTTGAAGTACAACGGCGCGCCGGTTTCACTGCAACTACCGCAATACGTCGAACTCGCCGTTGTCTCCACTGAGCCAGGAATGCGGGGCGACACGGCCGCCGGCGGCGCCAACAAGCAGGCGACATTGGAAACCGGACTGACGGTTCGCGTACCACTGTTTATCAAGGAGGGTGAACTGGTCCGCGTGAACACGCAGACTGGAGAGGTCGCCGGCCGCGCGTAAATACCAACGCTCTTTTGAGACTTTGCCCACTAGCCGCCAAAACGCCAAGAGTGCCGGGTAGACACAAAAACCGGGTAGACACAAAAAGGAAGATCTGGCCGTTTGTTTTCAAGCTGCAGTTCTTGGCGCTCTTGGTGTCTTGGCGGCTCAGCATTTAAATGGACCAGGCCTTTCAAGTTGAACGATTGTGTGTACCCCTCCGCAACAAAACGCGGCTTGTTTGGGTACATCACATCGACCCCTGACAGCAATGAAAAGTAGCAACCAACGCAATGAATTCTCCATCTTAGTCTCGGTCGCGATTTCAGGACGTTGCAAAGTTCTTTGATATCAGTTGGCCATGCGTAGCGATAAAAGCCCGGTCAAAACAGCGCCCCAATAACCCCGAACCCCGCGCGAGCCCGGCTTAAAAGTAATCTTGGTGGTCCTGGACCATCGCTCACATGGAGAATCAAAATTATGAAGTTTCCCCGGAAGTTCCCCCGTTTGCATGCTGTCAAATTTGGCCCCTTTGCAATTATTTCCCTTTTCTTTCTGACGAACTTCACAGGTATCTTCTTTAGTCCCGCTCTTGCTCCGGCTGCTGCTGCCGGCGTTTACATCGAAACCATACCAGCAGACATTCCTATGTCAGGCGATTGTGATCTTGATTGGATCATCTATCGTGCCGGCGAACGCACTGGTGTGGATCCGCGCTTTATTCATGCGGTCATCAAACAGGAGTCGCGTTATAAAAACGAAGCGATTTCACACGCAGGCGCGCAGGGCCTGATGCAGTTGATGCCCCCAACCGCGAAGAGATTCGGTAACACTAATCCGTATGACGCGGCGTCAAACGTCGAAGCTGGAACAAAGTATCTGAAGTGGTTGCTGAAGAGATTTAAGGGCGACGTTACGCTGGCCCTGGCGGGTTACAACGCAGGCGAAGGCGCCGTCGATAAGTACAAAGGCATTCCTCCATACAAGGAGACGCAAAACTACGTTAAGAAAATCGTGGCTAACTACGGAAAGACTTATCACCCGGTGGTCACACCTGCGGAAGCGAAGCAGGTTTTCCATCTGAGCCAGGAACTCCAGGTTAGTTCACAAGGTGTTTAGGAA